>DAIRFL010000034.1:9276-12216 GCA_036795105.1 Flavobacteriaceae bacterium
AGAACCGTTAAGGTCGCAGTAGTTGTACCAGCTAAATAATTGGCATCCTCAGCCTGATTTACAGTAATTACAGCAGTTCCTGCTCCGACAATGGTCACCGTAGATCCACTGATGCTTGCAACTGAAGTGTCTGATGAAGAATAGGTATAAGAACCCGTACTACTAGAACTAGCACTTAAATCAAAGTCAGGATCGTTATAGGTTTTTGTAGTATCTGATAAACTAATTGGAGCCGATGCTTTTAAGACTCTAAAACTAGTTGTTACAGTTGCTGAAGTAAAGTTATCCCCTTCTATCTGAGTTGCAGTAATTATTGAAGTACCTGCTCCAACAATAGTTACTGTAGTTCCACTAATCGTGGCCACAGAACTATCCGATGAACTATAACTAATCGATTCAGGACTATTAGTTGTTGCTGAAATACTAAAGTCTGCATCACCATAAGTCTTATCTGCAATACTGAATGATATGGTAGGGGTTGATTTCTTTACCGTCAATACTGCTGAAATAGTCGCTGAATTAAATTTATTTGGAACTGCCAATTGTTGAGCTGTAATAACAGCTGAACCAGCACCAACTATTCTATAGGTATCACTGCTGATCGATGCCACAGTTAAATCACTAGAACTGTATACAAAAGTGGTATTTTCAGCAGAAGTAGTTGTGGTTGGAGCTGTGATTCTAACAGTACCATTTAGGTAATCCAAGTAGTCCGATTCCATAGCGTTAAAGTTAGACAAGCTAACCTCTCCTGGTTGAATTACAATCGATCTTTGAACCGTAGCAGCTGGATTGTACAATGAATTTCCAGCTTGATCAGCATCCACGACTATCACTCCTGTTTGAGATACTGTAAGGGTGTTTCCAGAAAGGGTAGCTGGACCAGATACCAAACTAAAACTAGGAGTCAATCCAGATGTTGAACTAGCACTTAAATCAATTGTTAAACTCTCTTGATAGCTAATAGGTGAACTTACAGTAAAACTGATGTTCTGAGCTGTTTTAACCACATCCATTACCTGAGAAACAGTCGCTGATAAATAGCGATTGGTTTCAGGGGCTGAGTAAGTAACTGTCACAAGACCCGTAGTTCCAATATTGACTAAACTATAATTCCCAATAGTTCCCGATAAGGTTGCAGCACTTCCAGGAGTAACAACAATGGTCACACTCTCAGAAGAAGTAGCAGAAGCAGAAAGTGGAATTACATCAAAATCTTTTAATGGTTGTGTTGTAGGAATTGAACCAACAGTAATCGATTGAATTGCCTTATTAATAGTTAAGGTCATCGAAGTAGACGCAGCATTGTAATTAGCTGTTGAAGCCTGTAAAGCAGTAATCACCACTTGACCTGAATAATTAAGGGATACCGTATCCCCACTGATGGTAGCACTAACCGATGATGCCGTATAGGTCCATGAACCATCTGAAGTTGAACTCGGCTGAGTTAAACTAAAGTCTGCATCTCCATAAGTCTTGGTGACATCTGCAAATGATCCAATAACAGGATCTGCCTTATTTATAACTAAAGAAGCTGTTGCAGTTGCTGAATTGTAATTCGCATCCGACTCTTGACTTACTCTTATGGTCGTAGATCCCGTACCCACAATAGAAACGGTGGTTCCGCTAATTGTAGCAATATCGTATTCTTCAAAAGTATATTTAAAAGAACCGGTACTACTAGAAGTGGCACTTAAATTAAAGTCTGCATCTGTATAGATCTTCGTATAATCTGAAATAGTGATAACAGGATCGTCTTTTGCAATAGTTAAAGTAGCTGTAGTTGATCCAGCATTGTAATTTGAATCAGAAGCTTGATTAACGGTGATCACTGAAGTACCAGCACCTACAATAGTCACAGTAGCTCCACTGATAGTCGCTACTGAAGTATCAGAAGAACTATAAGTAAATGCTCCTGTACTACTTGAAGTGGCACTTAAATTAAAATCAGGATCGTTATAAGTTTTAGAGATAGTTCCTAAACTCACTATTGGATCATCTTTTTGCACTGTCAATGAAGCAGTCACAGTCGCTGAATTGTAGTTGGAATCAGCAGCTTGAGTAGCTGTAATCACAGCATTTCCAGCTCCAACAATAGTAACTGTTGATCCGCTGATAGTTGCAATATTAAGATCACTAGAACTATATGTAATCAAACCTGTACTACTCGAAGTGGCACTTAAAGTAAAATCAGGATCGTTATAAGTCTTCACCACATCATTTAATCCACTAATGCTTGGATTGTCTTTGTTAACAGTAAGGGTTGCAGTTGCAGTTCCTGAGTTGTAATTGGAGTCTGAAGCTTGATTCACTGTAATCACAGAAGTTCCTGCTCCTACTATGGTCACCGTTGTTCCACTAACAGTCGCAACAGAAGTAGTTCCAGAACTAAAACTAAAGGCACCACTACTATTTGAAATTGCAACCAAATCAAAATCAGCATCGTTAAAGAACTTGGTCATATTGCTCATATTGATCACAGGATCATCTTTAGCAACGGTTAGTGTTGCTGTGACACTTGCTGCATTATAATTATCGTCTGCAGCCTGAGAAGCTGATATAATAGCAGTACCAGCACCGATTATGGTAACAGTCGATCCACTAATGGTCGCTACAGAATAATCATTAGAATCATAGCTGATAGAACCTGTACTAGAGGAAGTTGCACTAACACTAAAATTAGCATCATTGTAAACTTTTGACACATCATTTAAACCTAATAGAACAGGGTTGTCTTTGTTAACCGTCAGGGTTGCAGTAACTGATCCTGAATTGTAATTATCATCAGAAACTTGACTTACTGTAATCACTGAAGTTCCTGCCCCAACAATGGTCACTGTAGTTCCACTAATGGTCGCAACAGAGGTGTCTGAAGAACTGTAAGTAATTGCTCCAGTACTATTGGTACTCGCGCTTAAATCAAAGTCCGCATCATTATAG
>DAIRFL010000265.1:0-2011 GCA_036795105.1 Flavobacteriaceae bacterium
GAATTGGCCATAAGCAGTTGTGCTTATAAGCAAGAATAATAGGTAGGATAGTGTTCTTGACATCAGTTCTTAGAAGCGATATAAATACTTGCAACCCCAAAGGTCTGTGGTTTATTCACTACCTCTATAAACCCGATTTTTTCCAAAATATTGTTAAAGGCTTTCCCATGAGGAAATTTTGCAGCAGAATCCGAGAGGTATTTATAAGCCACTTTATCCTTTGAAAAGAGCTTTCCTATAAGCGGTAGAATCATTTTAGTATAAAAGTGATATCCCTGTTTAAACGGAAATTTTTCAGGGACTGAGGTCTCTAAAACTACAAATGTTCCAGAGGGTTTTAAAACTCTGAGAATTTCACTGAGCCCTAATTCTAGATTTTCAAAATTACGCACACCAAATGCAACGGTGATGGCATCAAAGGTGTTGTCATCAAAAGGAAGGTTTTCACTGTCTCCAACAATCATTTCAATTTGTTGATCCAATCCTAAGTCAGCAACTTTTTGGCGCCCAATCTCGAGCATTCCCTTAGAGATATCTAGCCCTACTACTTTTTTAGCTCCAGTTTCTACAAGGGAAATGGCTAAATCACCAGTTCCTGTAGCAATATCTAATGCATTTTCAGGTGATTTTTCAGTGATGAGTGCAATGACCTTTTTTCTCCAAGACACATCAATTCCAAACGAAATAACGCGGTTTAAATGATCGTAATTACCAGCAATGGTATCGAACATAGTCGTCACTTGTTGCTTTTTAGTCTCCTTTGAATCTTTATAAGGGGTAACGGTTTTACTCATCTAAAAACTTTTTGACAAAGATAGGTGATGTACTTTGAATCTGTAGCATTCAATTAAAAATGTTTAATTAGGCTCCATTACTGTTATACTCTCAAAATTATGTAAATTTGTAGTTGAATTCTTTGATCATAAGCTATATTTATACTGTCAAAGTGAATTCATTAGAAGTATTCATATGAAAATATTAATCGCTGGAGCCGGTGAAGTAGGCTATCATTTAGCAAAATTTCTCTCTGTTGAATCTCAAAACATCACCTTAGTAGATGTTGATGAAGACCGATTACAATACGCAGATAAACATTTGGATATCAAAACTATGAAAGGGGATTCTACCTCAATCTCTCTTTTAAAAGATGCTCAAGTAGATCAGGCAGATTTAACAATTGCAGTTACAGCTTCTGAAACGACTAACCTCACAACTTGTTTTATCGCTAAACAATTGGGATGTGCAAAGACCATCGCTCGAATATCAAACCCTGAATTTATCGATACTGATGCAGAGATTGATTTCAAAAAGATGGGTGTAGATGAGTTGATTTCTCCAGAAAAGTTAGCTGCAAATGAAATAAAGTTGCTGCTAGCACAATCTGCATTTAACGATACTTTTGAGTTTGAAGAAGGTAAACTCAATCTAGTTGGACTATGTCTCAATGAAGACGCTCCCTTTATTGGAAAGACGGTAGCAGAAGCTGCTTCAATTTTTCCAGAGGTACACTACAATCCGGTAGCTATTAAGCGCAAAGGAACTCAGTATTCGGTTATTCCAAAGCAGGATACTGAATATAAAATAGAGGATCAAGTTTATTTTGTCACTTCAAAAGAAGGGGTTGAGGAGCTCTATAAAATGACAGGAAGTGTTGTTGAGGAACTCAAAAATGTTATGATACTCGGTGGTTCAAAAGTAGGGCAGAAAACAGCTACAGATTTGTGTTCGATGAAATTCAATGTTAAAATCATCGAGAAAAACGAAAAGAAAGCAGATGATTTAGCAGACCGTTATCCCAATGCACTACTTGTAAAAGGTGATGGATCCAATGTCGAGCTTTTAAAAGAAGAGAGTCTTGAGGCGATGGATGCGTTTATAGCCGTTACTGGAAACTCAGAAACCAATATAATGTCTTGTTTGGTTGCTAAGAGTAAGAATGTTAAGAAAACAATCGCCTTAGTAGAGAATATGGATTACTTTCACCTCTCTCAGTCAATTGGTATCGACACTC
>DAIRFL010000266.1:0-2000 GCA_036795105.1 Flavobacteriaceae bacterium
ATTTAAGCCTTCTTTCTTGATTAGGATGGTAAAAGGAGTGCCTATTTCTGCAGATATCTCAGCCAATGTCAGAATTGACGATAAAATTGAAACAGGGCTTTCTTATAGAATTTCAGGGGCTTTGAGCGCACTTGCAGCATTTAGAATTAACAGAAATGTGCTCGTCGGCTACAGTTATGATAAAGAAACCGGATATATTGGTAATTTTACAGGAGGATCTTCAGAATTATTTATTCGATATGAGATTCTAGGAAAGACCATTAAAACAATATTTAAACCAAGATTTTTCTAAATAGATTGATTATGTACAAACAAATTTTTAGTTCACTAAAACGCTTTATGAGTATTGCGATACTTCTTGGAAGTGTACTCAGTATTCAAGCACAAGAAAAAGAATTGAAAAAAGCAGACGAGGCTACAAAAGCTTCTCAATATCAAACAGCGTTGGATTGGTATCAAAAAGCAGCTGATAAAGGGCATGAGTTTACTTCTAGAGAAAAACTGGACATGGCTTCTTTGTATTACGCTATTGGAGATTATGAACATGCCTTGGAAAACTACGCTTCCTTTTACGAGGGAGGATTTAGAGATACAGCTACTTCTCTTTTGAAATACGCTCATTGTTTATATGTTCAAGGAGATGAATCGGCATATCAATCGACTCTTTCAAAATTACAATCAAGTTATCCTAAGGATTCAAGGGTGAATAAGTTAGACGATCCTTTTTATATGAAAAACAAACGTCTTTTTGAAGAGGTGCATATGCTTACCGATACCATTTACAATGCAATACAAGTGGTTGAGAATAAGGGAATGGTTTACGCTTCTAATTTAAATAAAGACAGAGATCAATTGGTTGAGATTAATGAGTCTAAAGAAAAGAGTCCTCTTTATCCTGAATGGAAATTTAATCAAGGAGGATTGACTTTTTCAGAGGATGGAAACAGTATGATTGTCACTCTGAATGATCACAAAGGAAATCGACTCTCTTACTACAATCGTTCAACTTCGAACTTAAATCTGTACAGAATCGATAAAGTGAATGGAGTTTGGGGTGAACCTTCCAGACTCAATGTGAATATCAATGGCTATAATACTGCTAATCCTAGTCTTTCTGGAAATTGGTTGTATTATGTAAGTGATCGCCCAGGGGGAATAGGAGGAACAGATATTTATCGTTCAGAGCTATTAGAGAATGGCAATTACGGTCCTGCAAAAAACCTTGGAGAAGATATAAATACTGAAGGGAGAGAATCCTACGTATTTGTAGATGGTAGTATAATGTACTTCTCATCTGACGGATATCCTGGTTATGGTGGAATGGATGTTTTAGCAACGGATTTAAACGACAGCGATCACAAGGTTTTTAATCTAGGGGCTCCAATTAATTCAGCTTACGATGACTTTGGATACAGTAGAGCTCAAAAGCAAGGCTATGTGTCTTCAAATCGATTGGGACAGTTAGCGAGTTTTAATTATATACTTACAAGAGACCTGGTTTTATCGGAAGAATTTGATGCGATTATTACCATTGACAATAAAGATTTAAACCTTGGAGAGGCCGTTTTAGTATTGGTGAAAGACGAATTAGGAAATGAGGTTTGGAGAAAAGAACTCTCTCAGCTTTCAGCTCAACTCAGAGTTCCTAAGCTGTTAAACAGCAAGGAATACACTCTTGATATCAGCGGTAAAACCATCAAGACAATTAGCGCAGAGATTGCTTCTAATACAGGCTTAGCAGAAGTCCAAGTCAACACTTCATTAGAAAGCACCATATCTGAGGAAGTTTCTATTGATCAACAAATTGAATTAGCGGATATTTTATTTGATTTTGACAAGTACACTACTGAAATTGATAAGGATGTGTTAGACACTTATATAAAAGTGTTAGCATCTGCTACTTCAGTTCACATTCAAGGATTCTCTGATCAAAGAGGTCTAGCTTCTTACAACAAAAAATTATCCTTAAAAAGAGCAGAATTCTTTAGAGATCTCTTAAT
>DAIRFL010000035.1:0-12062 GCA_036795105.1 Flavobacteriaceae bacterium
GTATAGGATTATCAATAGAAAAATCAGCTCAAATCAGTGATTTGTTAAATGAATTATTGGCAAATTTTCAGATTTATTACCAAAACCTAAGAGGGATTCACTGGAATATCAAAGGTCAATCTTTTTTTGATCTCCATGTTAAATTTGAAGAGCTCTACGATGATTCTAATCTAAAAATTGATATGATCGCCGAACGTATTCTAACCCTGGAACACACTCCACTTCACACTCATGAGGATTATATAAATGTCGCCAAAATCAGAGTAGGAGTAAATGTGAAAGAAGCTAAAGAAGCCATTGCTCTCATCTTGGATTCCCTAAAAGAACTCATTCTTATCGAGCGTCATATACTTCAATTAGCAGCTGATGCCGATGATGAAGGAACTGTGAGTATGATGAGTGACTTTATCAGTGAACAAGAAAAGACCGTATGGATGATGAAGGCTTGGTTAGCTTAATTGTGATGAGTTTTTGAAGAATCACTCACTAAGTTATAGATTTCAGCGAGTTCTTTGTCAGTGAGATAACGCCACTGTCCAATTTTTACATCTAAGGGTATGTTCATAATACGTACCCTTTTTAATTTGGTAACCTTATAACCTAGGTATTCACACATTCTGCGAATTTGTCTGTTGAGACCCTGAGTAAGTATTATTTTAAAGCTGTAATCATCGAGTTGTTCCACCTTACATTTTCTGGTAACTTGTCCTAAGATGGGGATTCCATTTGACATTTTTTGTACAAAAGCTCCTTCAATCTTTTTGTGAACTCTAACGATATACTCTTTTTCGTGATGATTACGTGCTCTGAGTATTTTATTGACGATATCACCATCCGAAGTTAAAAGGATTAATCCTTCAGAGGGCTTGTCTAAGCGACCGATTGGAAAGATTCGTTTGGGATAGTTGATATAGTCGATAATATTGTCTTTCTCCACTCTTGTGTCGGTTGTACACACGATGCCTACAGGCTTATTAAAGGCAATATAGACAGGCTTTTCGTTTTGATTGCTAACTTCTTTACCATCTACCGCAACTACATCATTCTCTGAAATCTTAGTTCCCATTTCAGGAACATGACCATTTATGGTCACGCGCTTTTGTTCAATGAGCTTATCAGCAGCTCTTCTAGAGCAGTAACCAATCTCACTGAGGTATTTATTGATACGAATCTTTTGTTCACTCATAGGGCAAAGATACCAAAAGACTTATTCAATTCTATTCTCATCAAAGGCAGAAGGTAAAAGTTTTGGTATGAGGCGAATAAATATAGGGAGTAATAAGGCTCCTCCAGGCAACATAAAAATAGCTATAGAAGGAATGCTCTTAGCGATATCCAGTGCGTATTGTTGGACTTTTTTCTGTTCTTCAGCACTGAGTTCTCTATGGGTAGAATGACTCAGTAAAAGCAAGAGTTCTTTGGAGTTTTTTAACTCAATTATAATGCGTTTGGAGTTTCTTTTAATTAAACGCTCTGCCAAATGATTGATTTTAGTCTGAAAGCGATTAATCGTATTGGAATTCTTTAAAGAAGTTATGTTGACTTGAAAAGCTTTTTTAAAAGCGGATGAACACTCTAGAGCTAAAGCAAAATCCTTCTCGCTTAAATGTAATTCTACACTGATGGAATGCAAGTAGTTTTGATAAGGATTTAATTCTTCGTTTTGTGCATTGATCACAATAGAGCAGAAGTCTAATAGGTATCGATGATACCAGTATGTGTCTGTTTGTATGCTATCCGCATCGTAATCTTCAAAGAGGTGATCTGCACCTAAATGAGCCAATAAGATCCCGTAGAGTTGATGTTTGGACTCTGGTATTTGCAACTGCGTTCTCTTACCGTACAAAAGGGTTAATTCTTTTAAATATCCATAAGAGTCGTCGAAGTCAGTCTCATCGATTAAAAAGTGATAGAAACAAATAAAATCAAATACCACAAAGGCATTGTAGAAATTGGAACTAAAGAGCTGTGTAAGACGGTTGTTTCTATTGTTAATTCTCTTGTCGATTAATCCTTCTAAGGTATTGGAGGGGTCTTTAGACAAGATGTTTTTCCAAAAGCTTGAAGCTTTTACTAAGGGGTGATAAAAGCGAAGCACATCCTCAAGAAATAGATTGTAATCTCTTGTTTTTGTTACTGTTGCATGCACTTCACTTAAAGAATACAAGAGATTGAGTTTGGCAATTTCATCTGCCAGCAATAGGTGGGTTGTTCGGTATTCTTCTGCGGTTTTAAAGTGTAATCCATATACAAAGCCCACCGCAGTTAATTCCCTGTAAAGATCTTTAAAATCTAAAATAGGATTTGTTTTAGATTCAAAGTCTTTACCGAATTTTTTAACCCATAAGGAAGATGAAGGATTCATATAAAAAAAACCCTGTTAAGGGTTTTTAACTATTATTGAATAATTCCAGTACAACTGACTCTTGCTCCAGCAGCACCACTGGGCTGTGAAACTAAATCATCAGTACCCTGGTGTACAATCACTGCTTTACCGATGATGTTCTTAGTTGGATCATCGCAATCCATACACCATTGGTCAGTCATAAAGTGAACAGTTGCCTTACCATCGGCACCTACTGTAAAGTTACCGATATCACCTTTGTGATATCCGTCTTGAGAACCCCATTCTCCATGTGGCTCATGTGTTGGATTCCAATGTCCTCCAGTAGATTTACCATCATCGGAGCTACAATCTGCTTTTTCGTGAAGGTGAATAGCGTGTTCTCCAGGAGTAAGTCCAGAGAGATAAGCCATCATCATCACTTCTTCACCCATTTTTGAAAACTCAACAGTTCCTTTGACTTCTGACCCGCTCTTAGATTCCATATCAAAGCTGATTTTCATCGCCTCTTCTTTCATTTCCATACCCTGATGCTCAGAATGATCTTCTTTTTTAGAAGTGTTCTTGCAGGAGGTAAATCCTATAAATACTAGTGATAAAACAAATAATCCTATTTTTTTCATAAACTTAAATTTAATTTTCAATTAATACCCACGTACCCTTATAGCCTTGCTTTTCTAATAAATCGATAGCGGCCTCGGTGTCCGTTTCTTTTTTAAAGTGAGCAGCACTTATTCTGTAATAGTCGTTTGTATCTGATTCAATGATAAATGCATTTACAAAGCCTTGACTTCTTATTTTTTGTAAGATGGAATTGGCATTGTCTAAATTTTTAGTTGATGCTGCTATAACGTGATATACGGGTCGATAAGGAATTTTATCGGAATTCCTTTCAAATGAGTTATCTTCTTTACTTAGTATTTTTTGAACGGGCTCTTTGACTTCTTCGACTTTGTCTTCAATAGGAGCTTGAGTTTCTTCAATAATTTCAATTGTTTCACTCATAGTATCAGATACTGTTTCAGAATCATCTGTTAGTACCAAAGTGTCTGATTCAACTGCAGTGTTCTCAGATTGCACTTCCATACTAGGAGTTTGTTCTGGTTCAGTTGGAGTAATTGAGGTATTTAAATCCTCCTCATAATCAATTAAAGTAGTATCAAAAATCCATGCGTATTTAAAACCATCTGCTTTAAGCTGCGGGATGAGGTTTTGTAAATCTTCGACATTTTTAGATTTAGAAGCACTGATTCGATAGAGTCCTCGATAGGGTTTTTTAAATACATAAGCTCTTCTATATCCCTTAGATCTCAAAGCTTCAAGATGTTTAGGAGCGTATCCCAGCTCTGTAACTGCACCCACTACTAAGTGATAAATTGGAGATTTAAACTTTCTTTTACCACTTGTTTCTCTTTGTGCGCTAATTCGTTGAAGTAGTTCTGTATCTTGATTTTGAATATTTACAATATCGGAATCCATCAAATTAGACTCTTTGTCAAATACCTGATCTACATCTTTATTGTCAATTGGCAACTCATCTTCTTGAGCTACAATAGAATCTTTTTTAACTGGACGCATTTCAACAGTTGTCACCGTCGTAGTAGTACTGAGAATCCATGGTTTAATATACCCAATAGAAGCTAAATTTTGGCGACTTAGTTCTGCCTGATCTCTAACTTTATATTCTTGAGCACTAACTCTGTAATAACCATTTTCAGAAATTTCTAAGACTTTACCATTGTTATAACCGTCTCTAATAAGTCGATCTAATGTTTTAACTGTACTTTCTTTTTCGGTATGTGCTGCTACAATGACATTGTGTCTCAATTCTTGAGAGTACACGATAACCTCTTCTAAATCAACTTCCTCAGAAATCTCATCATCTAATTCTTGTTCAGGAATTTTTACTTGTTGTTCTTGTTGAGCAGCCTCTTTTTTGTCTTCTTGGATTTTTTCAATAGGCTGATCAATAATATTGTTAAGCTTATGATTCGTGTCAAAAAGAATTTCTTTTGGAGCCTCTTTAACTGTATCGAGCACTATTGGAGTAGGGGTATCTTTTATAGTTTTGTTTTTCTCAGCTTCTTTATTTCTCCAAGAGGTATTGATATAAAGTCTAGAAACCACATAAGTACTCGATTCACCAATTTTACCCTCGTCGATTACTCCAGCTTCAAATTTGAGTTCTTTAGACAATCTTGTTCCAAAAGTAAGGTTGTTTCTAAGTTTAGACAGTTCCTTATTCTTGATACTATAAAAGCCTTCACTAAAGAGTTTGGCATAAAATCCTGAACCTAAATCTTTAACTAAAGTTAGACGAAGCCTCAATCGATCATCCATATAGGTGTCTACTTGATTACTCGGAGTAATCCATCTTCGTTCGTGTCTAAATCGCGTTTTAAGTTGAAGTTTATCCGGAGTACCTAAGCTTAAAACAAACTCGTCATAAACCCATTTTTGAATGGCAAATTCATCCATTAAGGATTTGTCGAAAGGCTGTAAATCTACAGAAGCAAATCCTAGGTGAATTTTAAAGAGTTTAGAAAATTTATATTCAATCGCAGCTCTTACTAAAAATTGCTTTTGATTGTCGTATAAATCGTAATGATGAATTCTTCCTTGAGTAAAGAAATAGATATTGTTGCCTATTTCAGAATTCAATACAATGATGGAATAACTTCCAACATTTGGCAGAGGAGTATCTGTTCCATTATCTTGAGCAGTGGAACTACTTAAGAAAACAAAAAAAGTTAATAATGAAACAAATACTCTTAGCTTATTCATCTATTAAAATTGTGTTACCTCTTTAAAGGGAGATAATTTGGAAACGTCAAATTGATCTCTGTACGCCTTCCAATCCTCCTTAAAGAATGTATTTACTTGATCTAAGTTAGTGTTTAATGAAGTTTTAGCAAAATTAATTAGTCTCAATTCATTCTCATTAACTCCTGATTTTCTCGATTGTACATAACTATTTGCTAAACCTAATCGCTGCATAACAGTCACTTCTGGATTGCGAGTAATTCCCTGTCTCTTATCTACTTTTCCAATGAATTCAGCAATGAGTCCATCGATTTGTTTACTGATCTTTTTACTAGCATCGATAAGCTCTTTATTGGCCTCCTGATCAATTTTCTTTAAATCAGCTGCGATCTTATCAGCAGTATTTTTGCTTTCCACCAACTGTTTTACAGCATCGGCGGCCTTTTGAATAGAGGATTGTAACTCTTTAGCAGTATGGTAAACACTTTCTAAATCTTCTCTTTTTACCTCAATTCTAGGATCAGATTGAACCTCTATTGAAGTCGTGAGCCTTTTGGCCCCATATGCGAGTTCTATTTTATAAGTACCAGGTAATACACTCATTCCACCGCGTTCTCTAGAGTTCTTACGAATTGTTCTAGATGGGTAATCTGATCCTTTTTCATCCATTCTCCAGTAGATTCTATGGAATCCAGCCTTCTTAGGTTTTTTATAGGAAAGCGTACGAATCAATCGATCTCCATCGAAGATATTGAACACTATAGAATCTTTCTTTGGAGCAGCATCCTTCTTTTCTTCATCCTTCTTTTCACCATCCTCTTTTTTGTCTTTTTGATCTGCTTTTACAAGCTCAGAAGGGTTGAGGTAGTAGCTAATCATCGCTCCGGATCGCTTGTTTTCTCCTTGATAGAGTGCATCAGCACCAAAACGACTACCAGTTGGTTGTTGGTAAGCTGCTTGATAAGCTGTTGGGGGTTCAAAGAGTGCAATATCCTGATTTAAAAGCTCTGGGTTTTGAGCTACAGCTCTAAGGGGACGTATATCATCCAATACCCAGGCAGCTCTACCAAAAGTTCCAATAACTAGATCTTGTTCTCTTGGGTGGATCACCAGGTCTTTGGTAGAAACTGTTGGAAATTCATGAGTCCATTTAGTCCATTGTTCTCCAGCATTGATGGAGATGTATAAACCGTCGTCAGTTCCTAGGAACATCAAATTTGGGTTCTCAGAATCTTCGAGTACTGCTAATGCGTAGGATTGTACATCATCTGCATCTACAATTCGTTTCCAAGTTTTACCGTAGTTGGTGGTGCGGTATACATAGGGCTCATAATTAAACCTTCTGTAATCATTGGCCACTAAAAGCGCTTCTCCTTTGTTGTTGTGTGAAGCTTTGATTTGAGGAATCCAGCTTCCCTGAGGAAGTCCCTTGATGTTTTTAGTAACATCGACCCAATTGGCTCCTCCGTCAGTGGTATAGTGAACCCTACCATCGTCAGAACCAGTCCACAACATATCCTTTTCAACTGGAGAAGGTTCTATGACAATTACAGTAGTGTGGTTTTCAGCTCCAGTGGCATCCATGGTGAGACCACCACTTTCACTTTGCTTTTGCTTTTGAGGGTCATTAGTAGTTAAATCAGGAGATATAATCTTCCAATTGAGCCCCTTATCGGTACTTTTATGTACGAATTGAGAACCAAAATAGACGGTACTTGAATCAAATGGGTCTTGTGCAATTGCAGCATTCCAATTAAATCTGAGTTTTGTGTCTTCATCTTCTGGTGTTGGTCTAACAGAATAGTTATTACCTGTTTTCCAATCGTATCTCGATACATATCCTTGTTGACTCATTGAGTATCCGTATTGGGAGTCTTCAAGATCAGGAACTACATCAAAACCATCTCCAAAGGAGATTTCTTGCCAGTAGCTATTTCGAATACCTTGTGCTTTCCAAACATAGGCTGGTCCTCTCCAAGATCCATTGTCTTGCATTCCCCCGTAAACATTGTAAGGGTATTCCATATCGACATTGATATGATAGAATTGTGCTACTGGAATATTTCCGACAAAACGCCAAGATTTTCCACCATCACGAGTAATATTCATACCACCGTCATTTCCATCAAACATCAATTTGCCATTTTTAGGATGGATCCACCAAGCGTGATGATCTGGATGAACCCCATTATCTACACCATAAGCAGGCATGAGTTCTTTAAAATTCTTTCCTCCGTCTTCGGAGACATTGACATAGGTAAATACGGAATATACACGATTTTCATTCTGTGGATCTACAAAGATATCAGAGTAGTAGAAGGGGCGGTTTCCGATGTCACTCTTATTGTTGATCATCTTCCATTTAAATCCTCCATCTACCGATTTGTAGAGTGCATTTTTCTTAGATTCAACTAAGGCATAGATAATATTGGGGTCACTATTGGCGATTGCGAGACCAATTCTTCCTAGATTTCCTTTAGGTAAACCATCCTCAGAGCTCACTTTTTTCCAGTGTTCTCCACCGTCATAAGTAATGTGAATTCCAGATCCAGGACCTCCTGAATTAAAGAACCAAGGATCTCTTTTATGCTCCCACATCGCTACGATGAGTTTGTTGTGATTGCTAGGATCCATTACCATATCGGCAACTCCGGTCTTATTGTTTGCAAAGAGTATTTTTTTCCAACTCTTCCCTCCATCGGTTGTTTTATAAACTCCTCGTTCAGCGTGTTCACCCCAAGGAGATCCAATTGCTCCCACATAAACCGTATTGGAATCTGTTGGATCTACGATAATACGATGAATATGTCTTGTTTTTTCCAATCCCATAGATTGCCATGTTTTACCAGCGTCAAGAGATCTATAAACTCCAAAACCACCGTTAAGACTATTTCTTGGATTTCCCTCACCAGTTCCAACCCATACAACAGAAGGATTAGACTGATCGATGGCAACTGCTCCAATGGATGCCGTTAACTCATTAGTAAAAACTGCCTCCCATTTAACTCCACCAGAGGTAGATTTCCAAAGACCACCTGAAGCGGTACCTGCATACATTACATCTGGGTTGTCGTGTATGGCATCAAGTGCAGTGACACGTCCACTCATTCCTGCGGGACCTATATTTCTAGGTTTTAGGTCTTGCATGAGCTTCATGTCAAGAGTTTGACCTATTGCAATACTGCTTAATAAACTAAGGGTGAGAATTAATAGTTTTTTCATCTTATTTGTTTTTGAGGGTGAAGTAATAATCTTCTAGAAGGTTAATTTTTGGTTTTTTATTTTTTAATGGTAGCTGACTCCACTGAGAGGATCCTACTAAGCTTGTAATTTCTCCATCGATTTCAAGATCAAAGGGCATCTCAAAGCCTCTGACAACATTGTTAAATCGATAATGTAAGTTATTGTCTTCTTGTTTGAGTTCTAATTCAGGGATTAAAACAGTTCTCAAATATTGATCAAAGAACGAACTCAAATCAACTCCTGAATGCTTACTGATATAGGATTCTATCTGATCCGTTGTCACTGTTTGGTGGTAAAACTCTTTGTTTAATCCTCTTAAGATGGATCTCCATTGGTGATCATCATCGATGATGGTTCGTATCATATGGAGAATATTCGCTCCTTTGTAATACATATCTCCAGAACCTTCAGAGTTGACATCATAGGTCCCGATTAAGGGAATGTCATTTTGAATTCGTTTTCTAGTTCCTAAAACATATGCTCTTGCCGCTTCCTTTGAAAAGTGGTAATTGAGGTATAGGTTTTCACTATAGGCTGTAAACCCTTCGTGAATCCACATATCAGCGACATCCTTATAAGTGATGTTGTTAGCAAACCACTCGTGACCAGCCTCGTGAATGATGATAAAATCAAATTCTAAACCCCATCCAGTTTCTGACAAATCAGTACCTAGATAACCGTTTTCAAATTTATTCCCATAGGTCACAGAACTCTGATGTTCCATCCCCAAATAAGGAACCTGAACTAATTTAAAGCCATCTTCGTAAAAAGGGTAGGGTCCAAACCAATACTCAAAAGCCTCGAGCATCATGGTAGTTTGTTTAAATTGCTTTTTAGCCTTTTCTAAATCTTCTCTTAAAACGTAATAGTCAACCTTTAAAGGTCCTTTTTCACCCTGATAAGTTTCACCAAAATGAACATAATCTCCAATGTTGACATTGACTCCGTAATTGTTGATAGGATTGTTCACTTCCCAGGTATAGGTAGACCAATCTCCGTCTTTCTCGGTATTGATAAGCTGTCCATTAGACACATCCATTAAATGACTGGGGGTGGTTACACTGATCGTCATATGTTCAGCCTCATCGTACATATGATCCTTACAGGGCCACCATACAGAAGCTCCCAGGCCTTGACAAGAAGTAGCTACAAAGTGATTTCCACGAGAGTCTTCATCCCAAGAAAAACCACCATCCCAAGGGGCTCTTACTGCCTCTCTTGGATGTCCAGAGAAGTATACAGTAAGACTGTTTTGTGCTCCGATTTGTTGTTGTTTAATCAGTTTAATAAAATGAGCATTTCCATCATGCTCAACTTCAAGAGCAGCTCCATTAGCGATAACTGAATCAATTTTCATCGGTTCTTGCAAATCAATTTGCATACGTTGATGCTTTGATAATACCGTATAGGAAATGGTGTTACTTCCTTGAATGTGTTTTTGATCTGGGTTGACCTTAACTTTTAAATCATAGTCATTTAAATCCCACCAAATACGTTCGGGGGTGATACTTCCTCTAAGAGTATCCTGACGTGTAAAATTTTGAGCACTTCCTATGAAACTACACAAGAATAAAAAGAGTACAATAAAATGCTTCATTATCTAATAATTTTATTGGGGAATACCACTGGACTTTCATGTCCATCTGCACCCACAGCAGCTACGCCAAAAAAGAAATTGTCAATTACAATACCTTTAAGTGTATGATTGGTAGTTCCTTCAATATAGATAGAATGATCCCAAGTTGGAGAAGTAGTGTCTCTCCAATAGACTTTATATCCTTTAGCTCCAGAAACTTCACTCCACTCCAATCGAGCATCAGCTTCTACAATTCCACCGATACCTACTGTTTCAGGAGCTGGTGGAGCCCAAGCTAAGGATGCTAAGTTAATCGCATTGACTGCTGTAAGCTTGGCAGCATAGTCGAAGTTGACATGCTCAAAGGTATCTCCGTAATCAATTCCGTTCTCTGTTCTGATATCTTGGTGTTGTTGAGTGTAGTTCTCATGAGCTTCCATAATACGAATCCCTGCAAAACCAGCATCATTAAAGGGTCTGTGGTGACCACCACGACCAAAACGATCCAAGCGATAAATCATCATTGGATTCATACTTGGCATATAAGTTTTGACATTATGGTGTACATAACGGGCTAATTGTCTCGATATTCCATCGACTTCTCCGCCGTAAAAACGTCTTGATTTACGAGCGCGTTCTGTTTCAGTAGGGGGTACAGGTTCTGAAAAGATTCTAAAATCAACATTGCTGATCTTCCCATCTACTCCCTTGATATTTCCAATCATATCGTTGTTGAGAATACCGATGATTTCCCATCCTTTTTCTTTGGCATAGGCTGCAAGCCCTTTTCCTCCATAGAGCCCTTGTTCTTCTCCAGAGAGTCCTACAAAGATGATGGAGTTTTCAAAAGAGTATTTAGATAAAACTCTAGCCGCTTCAATAGTTCCTGCCATACCAGATGCATTGTCATTCGCTCCAGGAGAGTCAGAAGTATAATCAGTTGGATCACTGACTCTTGAGTCAATATCACCACTCATAATTACATAGCGATTGGGGTATTTTGTTCCTTTTTTAATAGCCACTATATTGACAATATCTACATCTTTAACAATACGAGCCCCAGCACCTTTAGGAGTAAAATTGTGTTGTTCAAAAACCTCTAAACAGGAATCACAATCAGCTGAAATTCTATTGAATTCTGATTTGATCCATCTTCGAGCAGCACCGATTCCTCTCTTTTTAGAGATGGTATCAGATAAGGTGTGTCTGGTTCCAAAATCAACTAGGGTTTTAATATCTGATTTGATACGATCAGCTGATACATCATCGATGATATCGTACATTCTCGAATCGGTTTGAGCGTAAGAAAATGCTGTAAGTAACAGCGCAATAAATAAAGTTAAGGGTTTCATAGAGTTTAGTTTGATATAAAAATAACACTTTTAGCGTTAAAGACTAATATATGAGTACTATTTAGTCTTTATTTCGAACTGATTTGCAAGTCCAATAATCTTTTCTAGGACTAAATCGTAATCTTCTTCCTGGTTAAAAGCATTCATAGAATTTAGTCTTAGATAGGTTTTGTCGTTTAAGATTGTCTGTAAAAGGTAGAATTCCCCTTCCTCTAGTAGTGTTTGTCTAATTTCTTTGTTGATCAGATTGAGCTGCTGATCTGTTTTAGAGGTATCGACATATCGAAAACAGAGAATATTGGTATCTGGATCGACTGCTAATTCTAGATTGGGATGTAGTTTAATTTTATCAGCCAACATTTTACAATTGTCATACATCTTGGTGACAAACTCATCAAAGATATTTTCAGAATAGGCTTTGATCATCACATACCACTCAATAGCCATCATGTTTTTGGTACATTCAAAGGTTCTCTTTGCCATATTGCTCCAATCTTCTTCTTCAGTATTAGTGAGTAGATAATCAGCCTTTTGCTTAAAGGTGTTGTAGGAATCAGTTCCATTTTTAAATAGAACGGCAGTGGTAATGGCGGGTAACATCATCATTTTATGCCCGTCTATTACTATGGAATCAGCCTTCTCGATTCCTTTTAAGTCATTCTTGTATTTATTGGAAAAAATAGCGGCACCTCCATGAGCGGCATCGACGTGATACCAGATGGAATGATCTTGACAAAATTCTGCAATAAAATTCAGGTCGTCAATTTTACCAGTAGCAGTTGAG
>DAIRFL010000036.1:0-12045 GCA_036795105.1 Flavobacteriaceae bacterium
TTTCATGATCTTAATTTTTTAGTGTTTAATACTAAGATAACCAATGATCGAAAAGGTTTAAAATGAGGCTGTTAAACATTTCATAAAAAAACCCCCACTTTCGTGGAGGTTTTATCTATAAGACTTTAGTTAATTATTTTGGATCTAATAAATCGTCTATTCTTGTAATGGAGTCATCTAAGTGATAACGACTCATCTGGTCGCTAAAGTTCGCTCTCGAAGAATTGATTTGATTCTTGAGGTTGATGAGCTCAGCTTTTGCAACGGAACGAATATCGGATTGAGAAGTGTTTACTGCAGTCGATTTAATATAACCTCCAAAATCAGGTCTTTTAGATTGATTTTTAGCAGTTAACAAATACCCTAAACGATCTATATGCGCCTTTTGAAGGTTTCTTCTATAGGTGTCTATTGATTGACCATTGTAGAGTTCAGCCCAAATACCTTTTCTGAGAGATGAAGTCATTTCAACAAGAGAAAAAGCATCCGATCCGTATAGTGTTTCTTGCTCAATGAGTCGCGCCATTTTTCCTAAACTCAATAAGTTGTTTAAGGTTCTCACTTGCATCGAACGAATACGCTCTAAGGCTCCTGAATATTCAATCTTGCTAAAGAGATCTTTGTCAATCATCCATTGAGGCGTTTGGAACAATTGTTTGTGTAAGAACTTTAGAGCATTTTGTTGATGATCTTTTGATACTAGAGTATAGACCGCACCTTCTTGATCATAAGTTTTGTGATTCTCATATACTCCTCCAATATTGTTAGAAACATGACCCATATAGCGATTGAATTGAGAAAGTACCTGTTTGTAAAGTGTCTCTAATTCATCGTAATTTTTGCCGTCTTCCTCGGTCCATTTAATAAGGTTAGGAACAATGCGTTTGAGGTTTTTGATTCCGTATTCACTAGCTAAAATAGCATTGTCTCCAAGGTCTTCTGTTTGAGAACTAGGATCAACGACATCTCCAGCTTGTTGATGTCCAAAACGATATAATGGATCTCCTGCATGTTTTAGAATCCATTGATCGAGGATTGGTTTTTCATCTTCAGCCGATTTATCTAAAATAGGTCTGTATCCCCATGAAATTGCGTATTTGTCATAGATACCAATATTAGGCATAAGTGCTACTCCTTTGTCTTCTGGTTGAGCGATATAGTTAAATCGAGCATAGTCCATGATCGATGGTGCTGTACCAAATTTTTTGGTAAAACTAGCAGAGCGTAACGATTCAACAGGGTAAGCAGAACTAGAACCCATATTATGTGGGAGTCCAAGTGTGTGACCTACTTCGTGAGAAGAAACAAATCGTATCAATCGACCCATTACTTCATCTTTAAATGCGTCGGTTTGTGCATCTGGATTAATCGCAGCTGTTTGAACAAAGAACCAGTTTCTAAGAAGACTCATCACATTGTGATACCAGTTGATGTCAGATTCTAGAATTTCTCCAGTTCTAGGATCACTGACGTGAGGTCCATTAGCATTTGGAATTGGAGAAGCTAAATAGCGCACAACAGAGTAACGAACATCTTCTGGTGACCACTCTGGATCTTCTTCAACAGATGGAGGGTCTTTAGCGATGATAGCATCTTTAAAGCCTGCAGCTTCAAAAGCTATTTGCCAATCTTCAATCCCTTGTTTGATAAAAGGAACCCATTTTTTAGGGGTAGCTCTATCTACGTAATAAACGATTTGTTTTTTTGGAACCACTAATTCACCTCTGTTAAACTTCTCAATATCTTCGTCTTTTACTTCTAATCTCCAACGATCTAAGAAGGATACTGTTTTTGTTTTTTGGTCCTCTAATCCATAGTCCACTTGATCGCGTTTAAACCAACCGACTCTTCGGTCAAAATAACGACGCTTCATTGGATTTTCTGGAAGTAAAATCATGGAATTATTGATTTCCACCGATATAGTTCCTAAGCTAGAATTTGAAGGAGGTGCAGAAGCCATATAGGTTTTGACATGTCTAGCTTCAATATTTAATGGATAAGATTTAATACTTTCAATAAAACTCTTATCGCTGTCCAAACGAGTAACCTTATATCTTTTTCTCTGATAACTTGGCATTCCCAAGGCTTTTACATCCTTAGAAAACAGATCTGAAGCTTTGATAACGGAACTCTTAACGATAGAGTCATTTCTGAGCGCTTCTATTTTAAATGAAAAGAGTACCGGCTCAAAATTAGAGTTGACAACTGCTTCTTTGATCGGCAAATCTTCATCTGCTACAATATCATGACTTACTACTCTTAGATTTATTTTATTCTCTTTCTTCTCCCATCGAAGTACTTGAGTATTGATCTTTCCACCACCAAATCCAATTCCAGTAGCTGTTTTGGCAATTCTACTAACCATTAACATCTCTTTTCCGAGAAGAGAATCTGGTATTTCATAGAAGCGATCAGCTCCTACCTTATGTACATCAAATAGACCCTTGTCGGTGATGGCATCTTTAGTAATGACCTCCTTATAGGGTTTAGGAGCATTTTTATCTTTTTTTGGCTTTGGTTTTTTTTGCTCCACTGGAGCTTCTTTCTTTTTCTTGTTCCACCACATTTGTGCGTTGGAAGAGGTTGTACTCATGACAAAACATCCTAAGAGTACCAGACTTAGTTTTCTTGTAAGCATATTTAAGGGATTAAGTTTAGTTTAATGTAATTGGGTTAAATATAGGGGATATTAACTTTCTGACCAATAATTAAAACAAAAATGGAATCGCAAATTTATAAGCAATAATTAAAAGGATGATGGCTATACAATTTAATATGATACCTACGCGAACCATATCTTTTACCTTGATATATCCCGAGGCAAATACAATAGCATTCGGTGGTGTTGCCATAGGGAGCATAAAAGCGCAACTACTGGCGATGGTAACAGGAATGAGTAAGTAGAGTATTGGGATTTCCAACCCTATTGCGATACCTGCTACTACTGGTGCTAATACCGCTACAAGCGCTACATTACTCATTAGCTCTGTCATAAATAACATCAGTGTAATCAGTATTGCTACCGTGATAAGAACTGGTAAATTGGCATTGGCAATGAGCTCTGAGACACTGTCGACGATTCCACTAGCAGACATTCCTTTGGCAAGAGCAAGACCTCCTCCAAATAAAATAAGGATTCCCCATGCGAGCTTTTGAGTGTCTTTCCACTCGAGGATAAAATCCCCTTTTTTAAACGAATGAGGAATGGCAAACATAGCAATAGCACCTGCCATACTAATCATGGTATCATTGAGTTTTAAACCTGGCATAATAGAATTGAGCAATGTTCTTGAAATCCATAGTGCAATGGTGATTCCAAAGATGATCAGTACGTGTTTTTCCTTAGCAGAGGTAGGTCCTAACTTTTCTAATTCTTCATCTATAACATTTTTGGAAGCATTAAAATTTAATCCAGTTGAAGGGAAAAATTTTATGAGTACCCAATAGATAATTCCTATCATTAAAGCAGAAAATGGAAGTCCTAAAACCATCCACTTTAGGAAAGATATTTCGATGTTAAATTCGTTTTCTAAAAGCCCTATGAGTACAGAATTAGGTGGTGTTCCAATGACTGTTGCTACCCCTCCTGCATTTGCTGAAAAGGCAATACCGAGCATAACGCTCAGAGCAAAATTTTTGTCTTTTTTAGTAAATCCATCTTCATCTTTAATCAAAAGGTAAATCACCGACATGGCGATAGGAAGCATTACAACGGTCGTTGCTGTATTAGAAATCCACATACTTAAAAAGCCAGTAGCAATCATAAAACCGAGTATTACTCTATTGGGAGTAGCTCCAGTATATTTAATAATGCTCAACGCTATTCTTCGGTGAAGATTGACTTTTTCTAAGGCTAAAGCCAAGACAAATCCACCAAAAAACAAAAAGATGATTGGCGATCCGTAATAACCACCTACTTCATCCATAGGCATTACTTTTAAAATTGGGAATAGCAAGAGCGGAAGAAGCGCTGTCACAGAAATTGAAACTGCTTCAGTCACCCACCAGGTAATCATCCATAGTGCAACTGCAATGACCTTATCTCCAAGAGGAGATACAATAGGCTCAGATATTAAAAAACTCAGTAAGAATAGTAGTGGACCTAAAATCAGTCCTAGTTGTTTAGTTCGCATGAACTAAAAGTAGTAAAATATTCAGAGCATTTAAAAGTCTATTTTAGGTTTATTTTATTTCAATTTAAATGAGTTGTAGCATAGGGTTCAAAGCGTTATCTTTGCAGTCAGTTAAAAATAAACCTATGCAACTTTCAGAACAAGAAATCATTCGCAGAGAAAAGTTAGAGAAGTTAAAAGAGATGGGGATTAATCCTTATCCAGCAAATTTATACCCAGTTAACTTGCGTTCTTCTAGCTTAGAAGAACAATATGAAGAGGGAAAATCAGTAGTGATTTCTGGTCGTTTGATGCGAAAGAAAATTCAAGGGAAAGCATCCTTTGCAGAGCTTCAAGATTCTGAAGGGAGGATTCAGGTGTATTTTAACCGAGATGAAATTTGTCCAGGAGAAGATAAAACCCTTTACAACGAAGTATTTAAAAAGCTCGTTGACTTAGGAGATATTTTAGGTGTTGAAGGGACGATGTTTACTACTCAAGTTGGTGAGAAAACGATCTTAGTAAAGAACTTTGAGGTCTTGTGTAAATCGCTTCGTCCATTACCACTTCCAAAGGTGGATGCCGATGGAAAGGTACACGATGAATTTAACGATGCTGAGCTTCGCTACCGTCAACGCTATGTGGATTTGATTGTAAACCCTCAAGTAAAAGACACCTTTGTTAAACGTACCAAAATAACCAATACCATTCGTAAGTTTTACAATGATATGGGTTATCTAGAAGTGGAAACTCCAATTCTTCAACCGATACCTGGAGGTGCTGCTGCACGTCCGTTTATAACGCATCACAATGCGCTCAATATGCCTTTATACCTTCGTATTGCTAATGAATTGTATTTAAAGCGTTTGATTGTAGGTGGTTTTGAAGGAGTTTATGAGTTTGCTAAAGACTTTAGAAACGAGGGGATGGATCGCACTCACAATCCAGAGTTTACGGTAATGGAACTCTATGTTGCTTATAAGGATTACAACTGGATGATGGACACTACTGAAAAGTTATTGGAGACTGTTGCGATCGAAGCAACAGGTAGCTCTAAGGTTCAAGTGGGTGAACACCAAATTGAATTTAAAGCCCCTTATCCAAGAGTGCCAATTCTATCGGCGATTAAAGAACACACAGGTTATGATGTAGCTGGAATGGGAGAAGAAGAGCTCAGATCGGTTGCTAAGAAATTAGGTATAGAAGTAGATGAAACCATGGGAGTTGGAAAACTCATCGATGAACTATTTGGAGAGCGCTGTGAACATCACTATGTGCAACCAACCTTTATTACGGACTATCCAAAAGAGATGAGTCCACTGACCAAAGAACACCGTTCCAATCCAGATTTAACAGAGCGATTTGAACTTATGGTCAACGGGAAAGAACTCGCTAATGCCTATTCGGAGCTCAACGATCCGATCGACCAACGAGAGCGATTTGAAGAGCAGTTAAAACTGTCTGAAAAGGGTGATGATGAGGCGATGTTTATCGATCAAGATTTCCTTAGAGCCTTGGAATACGGTATGCCTCCAACTTCTGGAATTGGAATTGGGATTGATCGTTTGGTAATGATGATGACTAACAATGCCTCTATTCAAGAAGTATTGTTCTTCCCTCAAATGAGACCGGAGAAAAAAGCAGTGGAGCTTTCAGAAAATGAAACAGTTGTTTACAAGTTGCTTAAAGATCAATCACCTCAACCATTAACAAGCCTTAAAGAAGCTTCAGGACTCAGTAATAAACAATGGGATAAATCCATAAAAGGATTAACCAAGAACAAAGTGGCGGTTGTTTCAAAAGAAAACGACGTATTAATCATCAGTCTTATTGACTAATGAGTTTAAACAAGCACATAGAAGTTCAAGATATCGGTCTTAAAGACTACAAAGAGGTCTGGGATTACCAGGAAGAACTCTTTGGGAAAATTGTCGCTCAAAAAAGGGCAAATAGAGACTTGGAAGTACCCCAGCCTACTTCTAATTATATGATATTCGTGGAGCACCCTCATGTGTTTACCCTTGGTAAAAGTGGAGATGTTTCTAATTTATTAGCTTCTGAAGAAGAGCTCAAATCCAAAGGAGCTACTTTTTACAAAATCAATAGAGGAGGGGATATCACTTATCACGGTCCAGGACAAATGGTAGTCTATCCTATTTTGGATTTAGAAAATTTCTTTACCGATATTCACAAATACCTACGAATGTTGGAAGAGGCAGTAATTTTCACATTAGCTGAATACGGAATTATGGCGGAGCGTTCCAAGGGAGAAACTGGTGTGTGGTTGGATGTTGGAACCCCTTTTGCTCGTAAGATTTGTGCAATGGGAGTTCGAGCTAGTCGCTGGGTGACCATGCATGGATTAGCTCTTAATGTGAATGCTAATTTGGGATATTTTGATTTGATGATTCCTTGTGGAATTCGCGATAAGTCAGTAACTTCAATGCAATTAGAACTAAAAAGAGAAGTGGATATGCAAGAGGTTAAGGATAAGTTTTCTGTTCATTTTGCTAGGCTTTTTGAAGCTGAACTTTCTTCTTTGTAACAAGTTCACCTATTGTTCGTCATTAAATAAAAGGCCAACCTATGAGTTTTTGGAGAGTTTTACTTGCAATACTTTTTCCGCCTCTATCAGTGATAGGTAAGGGGTGTGGATCTATTTTTATCGTATTCTTATTGACCTTATGCGGATGGGTTCCTGGAGTTATCGCTGCCTTGGTGATTCTCAATAATCCAGATCGATAATCACAAACCGCTGTAGACGATAATTCCATCAGGACCATCTTGAGTGATGATTTCTGCCGTACCATCTTTATTCAAATCTGCCATCTCAGCAGTACTAAATCCAAATACTGGAAACTGATCTAATAGCTGTAAGTTTGAATCAAATAAGTAGAGTTGATTGGTGTCCTTGTCAGTTGTGGTAATAAAAATAGTGCTGTTAAACTCTAGGATTTTGACTGCTCCATAGGATCCAAAAGGCAGTGTATAAGTCTTGTCTCTAAATTTTAATTGAGACTCACTGAGACTGAGGATTCCATCTTCGTGTACATCGATGAGATGTTCGGAACCTATCGCTAGATTCTGTAAAACTTCTTTTCCATCTTGATCGATAAAATGAAGTGCTCCTTCTTTGTCAGTAAAGACAAAATGTCCTTGAAAAGCGTAGATTTCATTAGAAGAATAGTCGTAATGAGAAGGAGTCTCGATTCGAGTAGAGCCTCTTCTGTTTAAGATTTTTAATCCTCCATTAGCAAGCTTAAAAACAAGATAATCTTTATTGTTTATTCTAAAGTGCTTAGGAACTTCAATAAGAGGAGCGGCTGCTTTTGAATAGTTAAATCCCTTCACATTGTTCCCTTTACTATTGAGCATATAAATACTCCTTCCCTGAGAAAATACCATACGATATTGCCGAGAATTGTCGTAATCAAAAATCGCTAATGGTCCTAGGGCTCCGTCCTTAAAAGTCTTGATAAAATCTTGAACTTCTTTTCCATTTCGATCGAGGACGATCAATTGATCTTCAGTTGTAAATGCAAATTGTAATCGCTTGTTTCGATAGAGGTCTACTTGATGAATTCGTTCGTTGATCGATGATGTCAACTGTTTTTTCCACAGGATGCTTCCCTTGTGATCAATGAGGTATAATTGATTGTTCTGATCTTGAGCGATGAGTTCTTTTAATCCAGTACGGTGGTTTGTAACTACAAATGGTCCTAAACGAATGGGAGCTTCTAGTTTTACACTAAACAAGGGAGCTATCTGTTTTGATGTTGGTAACGAATCCAGTCCTTTTAAACTCATATGTGTGTGGAAGAAATTCTTGTCAGACACCCATTGTAATGAAAAAACTTCATCACTACCATCTTCAAGAGTTACAACTTCAGAAAGTTTACCTATATAATTGATATTGGATTCCTTTGCTAGATCTGTAGTAGCCGTCTTAAAACTAGCACTCTTATCATAGGTCGATTTGGTGTTGTAAGAACTGATGAGGGTCTTTAATGCTTCTTGACTTTTGGAGCTCAATAAGATATCATCTATTAAACAGCTATAAGTATCTTCTTTCAAATCCAATAAAGGGTAGAAGTGTTCCTGAAATTCATCAGCATTGAACTCAGAAATTGTAACTCCTTGGTAGTTGATAGGGTTTGTTGAGAATTGTTCAAAGAGTTGATCGGCATAGAGTGCTCTAAATAGATGAACTGACTGATTGTTGAATCGCAGGAGCGCAAATTCACTGAGGGAGCTAAAGAGCGAATCTGTTTTGTGTTTCTTGCCTAGGTATTGATCCCTTTTTAAATCGTACTGTTCAAAATCAGATAGTCCAAAAGACCATAAGCCATCCGTAGTATATGGAGCGTACTTACTCGATATGAGTCTTATTGGTTTTTGTCCCTCAAACATATATAAGAAGTGCTCGATGGAATCGTTGAGTGTGGTCAGTCCATGAGCCTTAGTTTGATTTGAGTTAGATTCCGATTCAAGAGCGATCCAACTTCCAGAATTTTTTGGTTGTGATGCTGCTATGTGTATCTTTTTACTAAGCCATGAATTGTTGTCTGCTCTAATAAACACATTGTTTTGAGAGGATTTGTTGAAAAGATTAATCAGTTCATGGTCTTCTTTAATCCGATTGTAATTTCTGATGCTGTTTTCTATGAGTAATTGAGAAGAACTCAAAAAGTGATGATTTTGATTGGACCAGCTATACAAAGTTGCTTTTTCAAAGGATCTGCTGTGAATTTCTTGTCCATCGTAGCTGAGAGATGCGATGGAATCCGATAGAATTGGTAAAGCTTCCTGATATTTTTTTATCAGAATAAAATCAAATTTGTCTTTTTCGATTTCTACAAAGGAAAGGAGTCCTTCATTGGTTGGATTGTACCCCTTTAACACACGGAGCTGTTCTTGTACACTGTTGAATTCTTTAAATGAGCTAAACCGTTTCATATGGCTGCTCTGCTCTTGGAATGAAGTCCCTTTTTGAAGTCTGATCAACAGCTCTGTTTGATCTGGAATGTGGTTGATGAGTTCATCAGAGGTTCCGAGACTATTACAGCTGTTTAATACAAACAATTGCGTGAGAACAAGGAGCGCGATAGAGTGTTTTAAATACTTCAAAATTCCAGGCTTATTTGAGTTGGTAATTGTTTAAAGGAGGTTCTGTGATAAGGGCTTAAACCGTATTTTTTAATAGCTTCCCGATGTTCTTTTGTGGGATATCCTTTGTTTTGTCTCCAATTGTACATAGGATACTGTGCGTCGATTTCTTCCATATAGTGATCTCTTGCAGTTTTGGCCAACACGGAAGCAGCCGCAATGCTGAGATACTTTCCGTCTCCTTTAATTACGCATTCATGAGGGAGCTCTTTATAGGGTTTGAACTTATTCCCATCCACTAAAATCATTTGTGGAGCAGTCTTCATAAGATCTAAGGATTGATGCATTCCAAGGATGGAGGCATTGAGAATATTTATCTGATCGATCTTTGAATGTGAAATATGACTGATTCCATAACAAATAGCTTGTTCTTTAATAAGAGGCATTAACAATTCTCTCTTTTTTTCACTGAGTTGTTTGGAATCGTTAAGGAGTTCATTGTGAAAATCAAAGGGAAGTATTACAGCTGCTGCAGTGACAGGACCCGCTAGGCATCCCCTGCCAGCTTCATCAGTTCCGGCAACAATCATAGTCTTGCTGAATTGTTCTAGCATAGGATCTACTCTGTTGGATTTTAACTGTAAATTTAGCTAAATTTTTAAAGTTTTGGTTCTAATCAAATAATTACCTTTGTCTTGAACGAACAATTATGAAATTACACTACAGTCTTTTATTTGTACTTGTGTTTCAGTTTTCACTGGCACAGGTACCTAGAAAAGGAAACAATTCCTCCCGTCAACTCGATGATTCCATGCGTAGAGAAGCTCAGACCTCTCTTATTTCCAGAGGAGTGAAGGTAGATACCCTTGTAAAAAGAGATACCATTCGATTGGGAAACAAGGATTTTAAAATTATTTCTCACAAGCGCGATACAGTAGCATTAGACAGTTCTCTCTCTATTTCAAAATACTATAAATTTAATTTTCTCAAAAAGGATGATTTTGAATTGATGCCTTTTGCCAATATGGGACAGGGTTATGCGTCTTTAAGTGGTGACTACAAAGAGAACAATCAAACCTACCTGCCTTTTATTGGCGGAAAAGCAAAGAGTTATCACTATATGGACACGGAGGATGTCAACTATTACAATGTTCCTATCCCAACTACAGAAGCTACCTTTATAACTTCAGTTGACAATGGACAGTTTTTAGATATCTACATCACCTTTAATATGTCTAAACAGTTCAATATCTCTATTGAGAATACTGGTTTTAGATCGGTTGGAAAATACAGTGGTGAAGATGCGCGTTTTGAAAACTTTAGAACGAGCTTTAACTATAGCTCCAAAAATGAAAAGTACGCACTAAGAGGTCATTTTGTAGGTCTCAATTCTGAGAATGAAGAACACGGTGGGCTCAACAGATCTGAAGAGCAGTTTGAGTCGGGTGATGCCCGATATTTAGATCGAAAGATAGTTGATCTTAGAATGTTTGGAGCCAGTTCTACATTTAAAGGAAAGCGCTACTATATGGATCATCAGTATGAACTCACTAGAGTTGATAAGGACACTACTAATAAACGAAAGAGTGATTTGAAGCTAGGTCATATGATGAGTTATGAGAATCGCTCCGTAGGTTTTTCTCAAAATGGAGCTTCTGATTTTTTTGGAGCATACGAGAATTCTACAATTGACGATAAAGCCATTTTAGAATTAGGAAAGCAACAGTTCTCTGCAGAGTTTTCTAATTCCCTGTTGGGGAAACTAACTGCATCAATTGAAAGTGATCACTACCGCTATCGATTTAATTCTACCTCAGTTCCTGATAGTTTAAATCTCAATAGGATGGAGGATACAGAGTTGATACTTGGAGGAACCTATCAAAAAAAGCTTGGAGCTTTTGCCTTAGAGGGAGATTTGCAATACACTTTAGTAGGGAAGCTTTCAGATTATTTACTCAAGGCACAGCTCAGTGGAGCGATTAAAGATAAGCATGAGTTTTCTGTTAAGCTACAGCTCAAATCGAGAATGCCCGACTTCAATTACCTCTTTTACCAAAGTGATTTCACTAATTACAGATGGGATCACCGTGAAGATTTTGGTTTTGAAAAGAATTCGTCCCTCAGTTTTAATATGAATTCAAAATCACTAGGAAGGCTTAATGCCTCAATGAGTTTAATCGACAATTTCACCTATCTAACTTATGTGAACCCAAATACGGGTGATGACTACACTGCTTTTGCTTCAGGAATCCAACCCCTTCAAGCTGCTTCTTCAATAGGACACCTAAGGCTCAAGTACAATAAGGAATTTAAATTTGGTAAGTGGGCCTTTGATCACAGCTCCTTAATTCAAAAGGTAGAGCAAAAAGAAAATGCTTTATTTGTTCCCAACTACCTCACTAGAAATACCCTTTATTACTCATCGGATGTATTCGATCACGCCATGTTTTTGCAGACAGGTATCTCCTTTAAGTATTTTACTTCTTATCGTGCTAATGGATACCTACCTCTTATGGGTGAATTTTATACTCGACCACAAGGTGAAAAACTCGGAGGATATCCCTTAATTGATCTTTTTGTCAATGCCAGAATTCGTCAAACTCGCATCTTTTTTAAAGCCGAACACATCAACGCTCCTCTTTCTGGCTACAATTATTATATAGCACCTAGCTATCCATACCGAGATTTTGTAGTGAGATTCGGTTTGGTTTGGAATTTTTTCAATTAAAAATTCCCTTGTAAAATGCAGCTTTTCAGCTGATTAGTTTTAGGTCAAAAAAAAAGATTAAAATTTTTTCAAAAAAGTTTGGTGAGATACAAAAAACAG
>DAIRFL010000037.1:0-12000 GCA_036795105.1 Flavobacteriaceae bacterium
GCGTACCAAAGACTTCCAGCCGAGTTGGATAGAAAAGTTCAAAGCTGATATGCGTGAAAAAGGTGCTGATATTGGTGTTCTGGTAACAGAGGCAATGCCGTCAGACTTTGAGCGAATGGGAATTAAAGATGGAGTTTGGATTTGCAGTTACGAAGAATTCAAGGGGCTTTGTGCAGTATTGCGGGAATCAGTAATTCAATTGAGCCTTGCAGTTGCTTCACAAGAAGGTAAAGGAGATAAAATGCACATGCTGTATGATTTCTTAACCAGTAATACGTTCAAGATGCAAATAGAAGCTATTGTTGAAGGATTTTCTCAAATGAAGTCTGATCTTGAAAGTGAAAAGCGTTCTATGCAGCGAATTTGGAAACAAAGAGAAAAGCAAATTGATAAAGTAACTACAAATACAATAGATATGCATGCATCTATTAAAGGTATTGCAGGAAATGCAATTCAAACTATACAAGCTCTTGAATTACCAGATTATGATAATAATATTAATCAATAGCTATTTGTTGAACTATAATTTATATTATGTAAAATAGCTTTTTCACTATTCAATATATCTATCCCCTATAATCGGTTCTTTGGAATATTTTCTTAAATTTAGGGCTGTGTTAAGAATATCAGCATTCATATTATCTAGTTTAATACTTCTTCAATCAGTAGTCTTTTCATCTACAGCAGTTGTTGAAGTCGCTAGTTTTATTGAACACTATAACTTTCACAAACAAACTGAAGACGATTCTTTTATTGAATTTGTGTCGTTACATTACGGTGATTTAAAGAATCAACATCAGAACGATCACCCTGAACATCACGATCATCAACAATTACCACTACACAATTTTACAAGTTCTACAATTCTATTTGTAGCTACTATAGATACTACCTATGAAAATGATTTAGAGTTTTCACTCTATGACTCTTATTTAAACAATTTTAGATACACTCCAGGTAGTTCTTCTTTTAATCCCTTAGATCTTATACAGCCTCCTCGCATAGCTTAGTTCTGACTTCTTTAATGGATTCACTCCATATTTAATGTTCTAACTAATTACTATGCTTAATAAAATCATACAATTTAGCTTATTAAATAAGCGATTAATACTATTACTTACTTCCATCATTGTTCTCTTTGGTCTTTTTTCACTGAGCAATATTCCTATTGGAGCTGTACCAGATGTAACGAACAATCAAGTTCAGGTTATCACCACTTCAACCTCTTTATCCACGCAGGATATGGAGAAATTTGTAACCTACCCTATAGAACTTGAATTAGCTAATTTACCTGGTGTTACAGAGATTCGTTCTATTTCAAAATTCGGAATATCAGTTATTACAGTGGTCTTTGAAGACGCTATGGGTACTTACCTACCACGTCAACTTATCGCTGAAAAACTCAAAAGTGCAAGTGAAAAAATTCCAAAGGGATTTGGAATACCAGAAATGGGCCCTATTACAACAGGATTAGGTGAAATTTATCAATATACGATTGATGTTGATCCCGCATTTAAGGATCAGTATTCCGTAATGGATTTACGAACTATTCAAGATTGGGTAGTGAAACGTAAACTCTCCGGAATCCCTGGAGTTGTTGAAATCAATACTTGGGGAGGTTATTTAAAACAATATGAAATCGCTATTGACACCGACAAATTAAACGCCTTAGAAGTCAGTATTTCGGAAGTATTTGAAGCCTTAGATGAAAACAATTCCATCGGTGGAGGAAGTTATATTGAGATGAAAAATCAATCTCATTTTATTCGAGGAGAAGGCCTTGTTGAAAGCTTGGAAGACCTTGAAAACATTGTGATTGAGGTACGTGAAGGTGTTCCCCTACTCCTAAGAGATATCGCGACTGTACAGTTTGGATCGGCTCCTCGCTACGGTGCCATCACCGCTAATGGAGAAGGAGAAAAAGTATTGGGTCAGGTTATGATGCTAAAGGACTCCGATTCTAATAAGGTGATACAAGCAGTTAAGGACCGAATTGAGGAAGTGTCCTCTACCCTTCCCCCTGGTGTTTCTATCAAACCCTTCTTAGATCGTTCCGATTTAATAGGAAGAACTACGTTTACCATTACAGAGAATCTCATCTTAGGATGTTTAATCGTTATTTTTGTAGTGGTGCTATTCCTAGGTCATCTACGTTCTGGATTGGTGGTAGCATCAGTGATTCCACTGAGTTTACTCTTTGCGCTCAGTATGATGTACCTCTTTAATATCGATGCAAACTTGATGAGTTTAGGAGCCATTGATTTTGGGATTATTATCGACGGTGCAGTTATTATTGTAGAATACGTCGCTTTTCATATTCATCGAAGAAGTGAAGAATTTACCAGTTTACCCACTAAATCAGAACAATTAGCTCTTAGAGATAAGATCACCTATGAAGGTTCTTCTAAGATGATGAACTCTGCAATATTTGGTCAATTTATCATCCTCATCGTATTTATACCGATCCTTTCACTCAGTGGCGTTGAAGGAAAAATGTTTACACCCATGGCACTTAGCTTTAGTTTTGCACTTATAGGCGCTATGATCCTGTGTATCACCTATGTGCCAGTAGTATCAGCGATGTTTATTAAGCCAGATTCTAAGAAATTTGCCATATCTGTTAAATTGATTGAACTCTTAAAATCCTGGTATAAACCCTCTTTGGAATGGGCCATGAATTACAAGCAGTCCATCATTGCAGCATCAGGAGTATTACTGATCAGTGCGATTGTCATTTTTGTTCGAATGGGTGGAGAATTTCTACCAACCCTAGACGAGGGTGATTTTGTGATACAACCAGTGATAAAGACGGGTACCTCTCTTGGAAAAACCATTGAAATCACCACAGATATTGAACAGATACTTCTCGATAATTTTCCAGAGGTCAATCAGGTGGTAACCCGTATAGGAGCTGCTGAAGTACCCACAGATCCTATGTCAATGGAAGAGAGCGATGTGATTATTCAGCTCAAGGATAAGGATGAATGGGTTAGCGCTTCTTCAAAGGATGAGTTAGCCGATAAGTTTAAAGAAGCTTTAAGGGTCATTCCAGGATTAGAAGTTGAGTTTACCCAACCTATCGAAATGCGCTTTAATGAACTCATTACCGGGGTTCGATCCGATATTGCAATTAAAATATTTGGTACGGATCTATCAGAGCTCAACCGCTTAGGAGTCGCTGTTAAAGAGCTCATCAATGATGTTGAGGGAGCCTCTGATGTCAGCTTAGAAAAAACTGTTGGGCTTCCACAGATGAATGTAAAGTTTAACCGCAGAAAATTAGCTCAATACGGATTGAGTATTGAATCAGTAAACGATGTAATCGCAATGGGTTTTGCAGGTCGTATCAGTGGACAGGTCTTTGAGGGAGAAAAACAATTCGATATCGCTGTTCGTTTTGACAGTGACCACAAGGGATCCATCGAAGACTTAAAGCGTTTGTATATCGACACTCCCAATGGAAACAGAATTCCTTTAGAGGCTTTAGCAGAAGTCACTGAAACCTTCGGTGCAGCAAAGATATCAAGAGATAACACCCAACGAAGAATAGTCGTTGGAGTCAATGTCAGAAATAGAGATTTAGAATCTGTAGTAGAAGAAATTCAAGGATTAGTAAGTGAACATATTGTGTTGCCTGTGGGGTATACAGTAGATTACGGAGGACAATTTGAAAACCTTCAATCGGCAAAAAGAAGATTGTCCATTGCGGTTCCTATTGCCCTTGTACTCATCTTTATACTGCTGTATTTTGCATTTAAATCAGTCAAAGACGTACTGATTATCTATTCTGCTATTCCTTTTGCAGCAGTAGGCGGTGTATATTTCTTAGCATTGAGAGATTTACCGTTCAGTATCTCTGCAGGAGTGGGATTTATAGCACTCTTTGGTATCGCCGTCCTCAACGGTATTGTGATGATAGAACACTTTAAATCGATGAGCAACTATTCTAAGCTAAGTATAGACAAAATGGTTGTGGAAGGCGCTCTCGATCGTTTAAGACCAGTACTACTCACCGCTGCCTCAGCAGCCCTTGGTTTTATACCTATGGCACTATCTCAGAATTCAGGAGCAGAAGTTCAACGTCCACTTGCAACAGTGGTTATTGGAGGACTTGTCACCTCTACTCTATTGACCTTAATTGTACTACCGATACTCTATAGCCTCTTTAACAAAAACTCTAACACAAAATAATCATGAACTATATAACTAAATCCCTCACTCTTTTAAGCATACTTCTACTGTTCTCTTGTAAGGATGGAGCTGTAAGCGAAACCACAGTTGAAAAAGATGATTCCATTGTTCTTATAACTGCAGAACAATTTAATCACGCTCAGATGAGCATTGGTCAGTTGGAATCACACAATTTTAATACGAGTATTTCACTCAACGGACATTTAGAGGTTCCACCTCACAACAAAGCTACAATTGCTACCTATTACGGTGGACATATTAGTTATAGTCCTTATTTAATTGGAGATAAGGTAAAAAAAGGACAACTCCTCATCAAGATGAAAAACCCTGAATTTATTGAACTTCAAGAAAATTATATCAAAGCTTTTGAAACATATCAGTATCTAGAAATCGATTTTAAACGACAAGAACAACTACATCAAAAATCCGTCATTGCCGATCAAGATTTTCAAAAGATTCAAAAGGATTACAAAAGTGCCTTAGCAGATGTTGCTTCCCTTGGAGCTCAATTGGAATTATTAGATGTTGATTTAGAAGATTTGAAACAGGGAACAATTAGCTCCGAAATAGCCATACACGCACCTATCGACGGTGTCATCTCAATGGTTGAATTAAATCTTGGTGCTTATATACCGGCACAGAGTGAAATGATGGAAATCGTGGATGACAGTGATTTACACTTGGAATTAGATGCCTTTGAAAAGGATCTAGATCATTTAGAGAAGGGACAAAAGATTGAATTTAGTGTTGTAGGGAGTACCAGCAGTTATTTCGCTGATTTAGAACTCATAGGCAGTGAGGTTGAAGAAGAAGATCGAACAGTTACCATCCACGCGGACTTGAGTGAGTCCTACAGCAAACTCATACCAGGATTATTTGTCAACGCAATGGTCTATGCTAACCCTCAAGAATTAGATGCCCTTCCCAAAGAAGCCTTTCTCAATGCAGATGATCAAACCTATGTACTGGTTTTAGAATACAAAGATGATACTAGCTATCGCTTTAGAAAGCGTGTAGTGTCAATTAATCGTTCGGATGAATCACATAGGGCATTTGATAGCAGTGACTTAAAGGATGCAAAATTTTTAATCAGTGGAGGCTTTCAGCTATTTTAATAGTTGATAAGCTCTTCAATGACACCCTTGATCTGATCGATAGGAAGGTATCCATCCTCTAATTTCTTAGCAAAAGGAATGGGAGTATCCATACTTCCTATACGCTTAATCGGCGCATCGAGGTATTCGAAATAATGTTCTGTAATATAAGCAGAGAGTTCACTCGCAAGTCCCCCGAAGAGGCTGTCTTCTTGAATAATTACAACTCTAGAAGTCTTTTTAACTGAATTGACAATAGTCTCGTAATCCATAGGAATTAAGCTCCTTAAATCAACTACATCTGCTGAGATTTCAGGATGCTGATCCAAATATGCTAAGGCCCAATGTACTCCTGCTCCATAGGAGATAATACTGAGTTGCTGACCTTCTCTTAATAAGGATGCTTTACCGATTTCTAAGGTGTAGTAGTTTTCAGGAACATCACCAGTAATTCTTCGATACAGCGCCTTGTGTTCAAAAAACATAACAGGGTTAGGATCTTCGATAGCAGCGCAAAGCAACCCCTTTGCATCGTATGGAAATGCAGGATATACAACTTTTAAACCAGGAGTCTTGGTAAACCAAGCTTCATTGGTCTGAGAGTGAAAAGGACCAGCCCCTACTCCTGCTCCACAGGGCATTCTAAAGACCACATCACAGTGTTCTCCCCAACGATAATGCATTTTAGCAGCGTAATTCACTATAGGATTAAAGCCTGAGCTGACAAAATCCGCAAATTGAAGTTCAACCACAGATTTAAATCCATTGATAGACAATCCAATCCCTGTTTCCACTATTCCAGACTCACATATTGGAGTATTTCGAACACGATCCAATCCAAAGGCATCTACAAAGCCTTCTGTTACTTTAAAAACACCACCGTACTCGGCGATATCTTGTCCCATAATCACCAAATTAGGATGCTGTTCCATGGATTGATAGAGTCCTTCTCTTACACTGTCAATAAGACGAAGGGTCTTCTTCTTAGAAGATGCTTTGTGAAGTTTAACCTTATGAGCTTTATATACATCATCGAGCTCTTTTGCTCTGTCAAAAGCTATTTCTTCCTCTTCAAAAGCAGCCTTTAAGTGCTGATCAATTTCCAATTGAATCATCTGACTGTAATTGTGCAGTAGTTCCTCATTGAGAATTTTTTTATCCAATAAGAACTGCTCAAAGGTTTTAACAGGATCCTTCTTCTTCCAAAACTCAATAAGATCTGCTGGCACGTATTTAGTACCACTAGCCTCTTCGTGCCCTCTAATTCTAAAGGTCTTAAACTCTACTAGTACCGGTCTAGGATTCTCAATCATCGACGCTCTAATGTCTGAGATTTTTTGATAGACCTCTAAGATGTTATTTCCTTCAATGATATGAGCTTCCATTCCATAACCGACCCCCTTTTGAGCGACATCCTTACATTTAAATTGATCGATAGAAGGAGTCGATAAACCATATCCGTTGTGTTCAATACAAAACAGTACAGGTAAGTCCCAAACCGAAGCAATATTTAAAGCCTCGTGAAAATCACCTTCAGAAGTGGCACCTTCACCACTAAACACCGCGGTAATCTGTTTGTTTTCTTTGAGTTTGTTCGCAAGAGCAATACCATCTGCAACCCCTAACTGAGGTCCAAGATGAGAAATCATCCCAATAATCTTGTACTGCTGGGTTCCAAAGTGAAAGGATCGATCCCTACCCTTGGTAAAACCACTTTCCTTTCCCTGCCACTGAGAAAACAATCGATAGAGCGGTATCCCTCTAGAGGTAAACACTCCTAAGTTTCGGTGCATGGGTAGAATGTATTCTTCCTTGTCTAAAGCTTGGGTTACACCAACAGCAATAGCTTCCTGTCCTATACCACTAAACCATTTTGAAATTTTTCCCTGACGAAGTAAGACCAGCATCTTTTCTTCAATCATTCGAGGTTTGAGCATCGCCTTATACAGAAGCAGTAGCTGTTCTTTAGAAAATTGTTTTATATCATACTTCATCGAGGTGATTTGTTATATAAATGTAAAAAAATATTGATTAGTAAATCAAAAGCAGTTAAAACTATTTGTTAAATTTGAATAAAACCAAAAATCATGAGTAGAATACCTAGTGTAGATCTGAGATTATTTCTCAGTGACAAGGAGGCTGACAAGAAACAATTTGTTTCTGAGATCGGTTCAGCCTTTAGCGATATTGGATTTGTAGCCCTTAGTGGACATTTTCTAGATCAAGATTTAATCGATGATTTATATTCAGAAGTAAAAGCTTTTTTTGATTTAGACCAAGAGATCAAACAGAAGTATGAAATTGATGGTATTGGAGGTCAACGCGGTTATACCTCTTTTGGCAAGGAATCTGCAAAGGGATATAGCGCTGGTGATTTAAAGGAATTCTGGCACTTTGGTCAATACGAAGTCCCCGAGAATTTAAAAGAAGAGTATCCTGACAATGTCTATGTTCAGGAGGTTCCTAATTTTAATGTAATAGGCAAAACAGCTTATAAACAACTAGAGAAGACAGCCGTTTATGTTCTTAGAGCCCTAGCGCTTTATCTGGGCTTAGATGAGAATTACTTCGATGATTACGTCAAAAACGGAAACTCAATCCTTAGACCGATTCACTACCCTCCTATTGTTGAGGAGCCCAAAGATGCTGTTAGAGCTGCTGCCCATGGAGATATTAATTTGATCACCTTATTGATGGGAGCTCAAGGGAAAGGTCTTCAGGTTCAAGACCATCAGGGCGTTTGGCACGATGCTATAGCACGTCCAGACCAATTGATGATTAATGTTGGAGATATGCTCTCTAGACTCTCTAATAACAAACTCAAATCTACAATTCATCAAGTAGTCAACCCCGAACGTGAGCTCTGGGGGTCTTCTAGATATTCCATCCCGTTTTTTATGCACCCGATTTCAAGTATGAAACTCAACTGCTTAGAGGACTGTGTGGATGATCAACACCCTAAACAATTTGAAGATTGTACTGCAGGTGAATACCTTCATGAACGACTTGTTGAACTCGGACTTATCAGAGAATAATGGATTTACAAGATCAATTAAAGAATTTGTTTCCAGATCATGTCCCCAGTCCAGAAGAACAATCTGAAGGCTCTGAATTTTCTTCTCAGGAAGATCCACTGATTTGTAAATACGAAAAACGCAAGGGTAAGCCCATTACTATTGTCGAAGATTTTCAAGGTTCTGAAGAAGAGTTTAAACAATTGGCTAAAAAAATTAAATCAAAGCTGGGTGTTGGGGGTTCTGTAAAAAATGGCGCCATGATTATTCAGGGTGATTTCAGAAAGGTCATCATGGAAGATTTAAAAGCCATGGGATTTAAAGTAAAACGCGTCGGTGGATGAAAACATTCAAAGCCTCAGAACTCATTCTCAATGATGATGGATCGATCTACCATCTGAGTATAAAACCCCAGGATTTAGCTCCTACTATTATTACCGTTGGAGATCCTAACAGGGTTTCAATGGTCAGCGATTGCTTTGATTCTGTGGAGTTTAAAAAATCTGCCCGTGAATTTGTAACTCATACAGGAACTTATAAGGGACATCCAATTTCTGTTATATCTACTGGTATTGGAGCCGATAATATCGACATTGTGTTCAACGAATTAGATGCCTTAGTCAATATTGATTTTAGCACAAGAAGTTTAAAAGAGGAATTGACTTCTCTTAAGATCTTCAGAATTGGAACCTCTGGATCTATTGATGATTCTGTTGATATTGACAGTTTTCTAGTCAGTGAAAAAGCCATTGGTTTTGATCAGACACTAAAGTTTTACACAGAGGAAGATCCCTCATTTATAGAAGATTTTAAGAAACAAACAGCTTTGAACAGTCTTCGACCCTATTTAGCTTCTGCAGATCCACACTTACTGTCCTGGTTTGACTCAGTTGAATTTCACAGAGGCTTAACAGCCACCTTTGTAGGTTTTTATGGTCCTCAAGGAAGAGAATTAAGACTTCCTTCTAATACTCCAAATTTTATCGATCAATTACTTAAGTATCGCTTAAATGAAGGTTCGGTAACCAATCTTGAAATGGAAACTTCTGCGATCTACGGTTTTTCTAGTTTGATGGGACATCAGGCAGTTTCACTCAATTGTATTTTAGCCCAACGTACTAAGGGTTCTTTTTCAAATGACCCCCAATCGAGTATTCAGCGATTGATCACTAAAACCCTCGATATTATAGCCTCCAATCTATAGGCTCAGCTCCCATGCTCTTTAGGTAGTCATTAGCCTTTGAAAAATGTTTATTTCCAAACCAATGTCCTTTGTTGGCACTCAGCGGTGAAGGATGTCCGCTTTTTAAAACACAGTGTTTGTCAGTATCGATCAGCTTTTCTTTTTTATGAGCAAAGCCTCCCCAAAGCATAAAGACTACTCCTTCTCTAGTTTCAGAAATATGTTCAATAATCGCATCTGTAAAAAAACTCCACTCTTTGAGATGAGACCCTGGAGATGACTCAACAACAGATAAGGCTGCATTTAAAAGAAGTACTCCTTGCTCTGCCCATGAATCTAATGCTCCAGAAATCGGATAAGAGGTGTCTTGATCACTTTCCAATTCTCTAAATATATTCACGAGTGAGGGTGGGTGTTTTACTCCTAATGGAACTGAAAAAGACATCCCGGTTGCCTGATGGGCTCCGTGATAGGGATCCTGGCCTAAGAGTACTACTTTGAGCTCTTTTAAACTACAGTACTCCAAAGCCTTAAAGAGTTGATTAAAAGGAGGATAACAGACTTTAGATTGATATTCACCTACTATAAATTCCTCGAGATCTTTATAGGGAATTGTCTCTGTTAACTCTTTTAATGCTAAGTTCCAATCATTAGGCAGGATCAGCTTCATTAAATTGATTATTTTTGTTGAACTAAAGTAAGGCTTTAATGACCCTAAACAAAATACAACGTAAAACACTTCAAGATTTAGAATTTCAAACAGTAAGCTCTCAGATAAAGGAATATGCGATTACTGATTTAGGAAAAGAAGCCATAGATGCCTTAGTTCCCTTTAGGGAGGTGGATCTCATTAAAGCACGATTAAAAGAAACTTCTGAATACCTAGCCTCTTTTGACAATGACAACAGAATACCCGTTCACGAGTTTGAGGCGATCACTGCTGAATTAAAACTCTTGTCCATAGAAAATACCGTTTTAGAACAAGAGAGTTTTAAACGAATATACAGCCTTTGTATTCGAGTAAATGAGCATATTAAGTTTTTTAAAAAATTTAAAACCTACTACCCCCTGCTCTATTTACACACGGAGAACTTTAATCAAGAAAAAGAGCTGCCAAAAGCAATAGATCAGGTATTTGATAAGTATTCAGAGATTAAAAATACGGCTTCTAATGAACTCAATAGCATAAGAAAACAGCTCGGAACCATTAGAGAAAAGATCAATAAGAGTTTTAGTTCGGCCTTGTCCACTTATAGCGCAGCTGATTATTTGGACGATATCAGAGAATCTGTCATTGAAAATAAACGAGTGTTGGCTGTAAAGTCCATGTATCGCAAAAAAGTAAAAGGTTCGGTATTAGGGAGCTCAAAAACAGGCTCTATTGTATTTATAGAACCCGATGTGAGTATGCAGCACAATAGAACACTCAACAATCTCCTCTACGAAGAATCACAGGAAATCAGAAGGATTTTAGCAGAGCTCACCGATTATATAAGGCCTTATAAGGAATTATTGGAATCTTTTCAGAGCTATCTAGTCCATATGGATTATACCGCTGCAAAGGCGCACTATGCTAAGGGAATCAATGCGCTGATGCCTAAGCTCATCGAAGAACCGGTGCTCGATTTTAAAAAGGCCTATCACCCACTTTTATTAGTGGCCAATAATAAAACCGGAGCAAAGACCTACCCACAGGATATCAGTCTTAGTGAATCCAATAGAATTGTGGTGATATCAGGTCCTAATGCTGGGGGTAAATCCATCACCCTAAAAACAATCGGACTCCTTCAATTGATGTTGCAATCCGGTATCTTAATTCCGGTTCACGAGCGTTCTAAGGCCTGTATATTCGATCGAATTCTCACGGATATTGGAGACAATCAATCCATAGAAAACCATCTGAGTACTTATAGCTACCGACTTAAGAACATGAATCAGTTCTTAAAGAAGTGCAATCACAGTACTTTATTTTTAATTGATGAGTTTGGTTCTGGTTCGGATCCAGAACTCGGAGGAGCACTTGCTGAAACCTTTTTAGAAGTCTTTTATGAAAAAGGAGCCTATGGAGTGATTACTACCCACTATTCCAATTTAAAGATGCTTGCCAATGAATTAGAAGCAGCCTCTAATGCCAATATGCTCTTTGATCCCAAATCCTTAGAACCCACTTTTCAATTAGTACTGGGTGAAGCTGGAAGTTCCTTTACTTTTGAAGTGGCTCAAAAGAATGGAATCCCCTATCGCTTTATCAATCAGGCTAAAAAGAAGATAGAACGAGGAAAGGTTCGTTTTGATGCAACTATTGCTAAACTTCAAAAAGAACGCTCTGTGATCCGTCAAACAGGCTCTAAACTAAAAGACGAGGAGACTAAAGCCAGAGTTGAAGCAGATAAACTCGAAAAGATCAATGCTAAACTCAAAGACAAATTAGTCAACTACCAAGAATTATACGACTACAATACAAAGATGATTCATTTAGGAACAAAGCTCGATGAACTCTCTGAACAGTATTTTGTAG
>DAIRFL010000267.1:0-1977 GCA_036795105.1 Flavobacteriaceae bacterium
TATTTAAAATTAGCTCCTCTTCTTTCGATGAGTTCTTCTTTGGCTTTTTGAATTACTTTTGGATTTTTAAACAGGTCGATTGCGGTCATACCAATTGTCTTAGCAGCTACCATCATTCCTTTTTTTCCAATAGACATTCCACCAGCGGCTACAGCTTGCCATGAATGAGCTGGAGTACCAGGCACCCAAGTCGCAGCTCTAATACCTGCAGTAGGAACAGCAAAACTCACATCCCCTACGTCAGTGGATCCACCTGCTTTACTTACTATTTTATAGGGTTGAACATCAGTAGCTACTGAATAATTGAACTCTTTGTTCATCGAAGCAGCTATTTCTTTACCAAAGGCTTTTTCCTGATCAGTATAGTGAACACCTCCAACCTTCACAAGATTGTCGTACATCAGTTTTTGAAGGCTTAAATTTGGAAGTAATTCATGGGTCCCACCGATGAGTTCGTATTCCATAGTAGTTCCAGTTCCTAGAGCAGCTCCTTTAGCGGCATTGACGATTTTGTCAAAGATATCTATCACTACCTCTCTGTTCTTATCTCTAGCGTAATAATACACTTCTGCAAAGTTTGGTACTACATTTGGAGCCTTTCCACCTTGAGTTATGACGTAGTGAATTCTAGATCCGTCAGGAATGTGTTCTCTAAGCATATTCACCATTGAGTTCATAGCTTCTACAGCATCCAAAGCTGACTTTCCTTCCCAGGGAGATGCAGCGGCGTGGGCAGATACACCATAAAACCTAAACTTAGCAGATTTATTAGCTAAAGCGGCTCCTGCACTTGCATTATTACTGCTTCCAGGGTGCCAGTGTAATACAGCGTCCACATCGTCAAAAACTCCTTCACGAGTCATATATACCTTTCCAGATCCACCCTCTTCAGCTGGACATCCGTAAAAGCGAATTCTACCTTCTTTTTTATGGTCTTCTAACCACTCTTTTACAGCAATTGCTGCTGCAGTTGACGCAGTTCCAAAAAGGTGATGACCACAGGCGTGACCAGCATCTCCACCTGCAGATTCTTGATGGGTAACTGCTTTTTGAGACAATCCTGGCAGTGCATCGTATTCTCCAAGTATTCCAATCACAGGACCTGAAGTCCCGTATTCTGCCATAAATGCAGTTGGTATACCTGCGATACCTTTTGTGATTTTAAATCCTTCAGCCGCTAAGGTTTCTTGAAGTAGTGCTGAACTTTTTTCTTCCAAATATCCCATTTCAGCCCAGTCCCAAATCTGTTGAGCGATACTGATATAGGATTCTTTTTTTGCTTCCAATTGAGCAATTGCCTTAGAAGAACTCTGTGCTTGAACAGCTAAACTACTCAAGAACACTAATAATAGAGGTAATTTTTTATACATAGTTAATTTGTTTTAAGTCCCTTAAATTATAAAAAATATCAACATCCTACTTCCTAGGGTGATACTTATTTAGTAGGGTGGTGAGATGTTTTTTATCTAAGTGCACGTAGATTTCAGTAGTAGTGATACTTTGATGGCCTAGCATTTGTTGAATAGCTCTTAAATCCGCACCATTTTCCAATAGGTGAGTGGCAAATGAATGTCTAAAGGTATGTGGACTAACGGTCTTTTTTAAGCCTAGCTTTTGAGCTAATTGCTTTACTATTGTAAAGATCATTGCTCTGGATAATTGAGCACCTCGTCGATTAACAAAAAAGAGATCAGAACTTTCATTTTTAATTGGAAAATGAGGCCTGACAAGATCCATATAATGCTTCATACACTTAATTAAATAGTCATTAAGAGGGATGAAACGCTCTTTGTCTCCCTTGCCAAATACCTTGATGAACCCCTCTTTAAAAAACAAATCAGAACACTTGAGATTTAAAAGTTCGCTAACCCTAAGACCACATCCGTATAAAGTTTCTAAGATGACGTAATTTCGTTCACCCTCATTTGTCGATCGATCTATAGATGAAATTAGCTGATCAATTTCCTCAATTGAAAG
>DAIRFL010000268.1:0-1971 GCA_036795105.1 Flavobacteriaceae bacterium
GATGATAAATATTGGTCAATTTCTTCTTCAGCGTTTTCTTAATATCTAAAATATCTTTGAAGGTAATATTAGAATTAGAAAATTGATTTGCAGCCATTTGAGTGTCAATAATGCGTTCTACAAAATCACTGATTTCTTCATAGGTAGGGTTCTTTAAACTCTTTGAAGCTGCTTCTACTGAATCCGCCATCATTAAAATTGCTGTTTCTTTCGAGAATGGCAAAGGACCTGGATAACTAAAGTTTTTTACATCTACTTCTTCATTTAGTTCCTGTGCTTTTTTATAAAAATAGTAGACTTGAGTTTGTCCGTGATGCGTTCTTATAAAGTCGATCAGACGATCTGGAAGATTGTGTTTTTTTGCAAGTTCAATTCCATCGACCACATGATCGATGATGATTTTAGCAGAATCTTCAGGGCTGAGCTCGTCATGTGGGTTTACAGAACTAATTTGATTTTCTGTAAAATACATTGGATTGAGCATCTTCCCTATATCGTGATAAAGTGCCCCTACCCTTACTAACATAGCATCTGCCCCAATTTCATTAGCAGCAGCCTCAGCTAAATTTGCAACCTGTAAGGAGTGATTAAAGGTTCCTGGAGCTACATTGGACATTTCCTTTAACAGTGGCGTATTAGTGTCTGAGAGCTCTAAGATGGATACATCTGACACCAGTCCAAAGGTCTTTTCATAAATATACACAAGAGGTTGAACAAATAGTGTGATCATCCCGTTGAGCACAAAGAGACCCAGGGTTGTAAACTGAATGGAGTCCACTCCTCCTTCGTGAATTATATGAAAAGCGATATAACCCAATATATATACCCCCGTGATTTGAGCTACAGTAATAAATAAGTTAGTTCGCTTATAGAGTTCGCGTACCGATAAAATCGTAACGATTCCGGCGAGTATTTGTAGGAAGATAAACTCAAAACTATTGGGAACGATAAACCCTAAAATCAACACCGTTAATACGTGTACATAGAGTCCCAAACGAGGATCGAAAAATGTCTTGAGTATAATAGGCAATACACATAAGGGTACTACATAGAGAAAATCGACTTGAATCTTCACCATCAAAGAAGTCACAAGCACCATCAAAATCATATTAAAGAACACAAAGGTCACTTTTGTATTATCTCTAAAAATGGAGACTCGATACTTGAATAAAAACAACATCAACATCATCAATACCATTGCTACGAGAACGGTATATCCTCCAATTATAAAATAGTAGTTGATTTCAGACCAGAGCGTAGATTGGTACTCCCCTTTTAAGGAACTCAGAACGCTGAAATTATCAGATTCCACTACTTCTCCTTTTAAAACAATAAGTTTACCCTTATCGACAAATCCCTTATTGGTAGATACTTTAGAGATCTTATCCATGATATCCTTATTTGTCAAATTGTTATCAAGACTTAAGTTAGGATTGATCAAATCGATAAAAATTGACTGAAAATCAGCAAGTTGATTTTCAAATCCAAGCGCACTTAGTCTTGAGTCAATATATTCAAAAACAGTCTGAAGCGTAAATACTTGATCCTTGGTGACTAGTTCCGATTTATTGTTTTTGACGATATAGATATTATCTGAAGAGTAGATCAAATCAGATTTTCGAACCACTCCTCTAGTGTAAATAGATTCAATAATGGTTGAAATTGTCTTCTTGTAATAAAGGGTGTCTAGTTTTCGCTCTTCGTTTTGAAGCACAAGCTGGTCAACCTTAGAACTAATTTCATCTAAGGCATTTATAACGATCGTTTCCTCGTATTGATAGTAGGGAACTTGATTTTCTCGAATTGCTCTTTTCTCAGCATCTAATTCTTCTACTGATTTACTTACTGAAAAGTCAAAAGGAGCGTATAAGGTTTCGTATTGCCAGGGTTTTCCCTTTTGAAATTCGTATTTAAATTTCCCTCCCTTTGGCAGTAAAAACACAATGAGAATAATCGCAACTACATATAGGA
>DAIRFL010000269.1:0-1970 GCA_036795105.1 Flavobacteriaceae bacterium
CATATGAGGAACTTTCGATTGGATCTTCAAACTTCAATGCTTTTGGAAAATTAAAATTATAAGAGCATTGTATATCAAAATTACCCACATATAAGTGAAGTGGTAATTTGAGTTGTGAATTAACTAAAGAACGATCGCTCAATTCTCTAGTAAATGTCATTCCATTCATTCGTTCTGTGGTTTGAGCATAGGTGTAATTAGACCACAAAAAGGAAAGATCGGGCCTAAAAGTAAGTTTTAGGTCTTCATTTGTCAAAAGATCCCATTTGGCATACAAAGACATCGAATACTGTAAGCTTGATGAATCAGAGGGGTTGGTGTTTAAATAAAAACTACCCCCATAATGATAATTATCAAAATCAATAGATCCCCCTAAACTGACATTTGTTTGATCCTCATAGAGCGTATTTGAATATAAAACTCTAGAGACCCCTCCCATTAAACTAATAGGACTATTCGACAGCCTGTGAAGGTAAAAAAGATTTAAACTGTGGTTGTCCCAAACAGATTCAGACTCTGAAAAATAATTAGAAAGCCATGAGATTGAAAAGCCATTTGAAAAGTAATAACTGATTTGTGGACTGAGTGCAAATTGAGCTACATCATAATCCCTTCCTGAGAAGTACAATGGATTTGAAAAGGAAGTATTTAAATAGAGAAAATTGGAGTCGAGTTGCTGAAGCAGCTCCTCTACATCCAATCCTTCATTGGCAAAAAGTTCATCCAAGAATTGATCCACCTGATCCTCCTCTTGGGCAAAACTCCCAACTGAAACCAAAAACATTAAAAGAATACAAAGTTGTTTCATCCTCTCAAATCCAATCAACAAAATTAATTACCATTGGGATTCATCCCATTTGAGTTGCCTTTTCTATTTTGTCGGACTCGGTTTTGATGAACTCTATTTTGGTTGCGATTTCTCTGTTGTTGATTGTGTTGGATTCCTCGCTCTCTTCCTCTCTGTCTGTTCTGTTCCATAAAAGCCTTCTTGGTTTCTCTGATATCTCTTTGGAGATTAGAAAACAATTGCTTTTGATTTGAGGTAAGTGTTTGCATAAAAGCAGCCATTTTCTGTTTTTGATCCATGCTGCTGTTATTGATAATCGACAGCTGATTTTCTGTTAGGGATTTTTTAAAATTATCTCTGAGCTCTTTAATTCGTTCGCGCTGTTGTGTTATGAGTTCTAGCTGCGCCTTGGTCAATTCAGGTTGTTGCTCTTGAGCCAACGTAATAACTGGGCTAAAAAGCATTAATGCTAGACTTATTTTAAAAACAAATTTTTTCATCCTAATAGTCGTTAAATACTTCGTTTAATGATTCATCTAAAAATTGATCGACTTGATCCTCCTCCACAAATAATGATTCAATCAATATCATTTCTTCATCGGTTAATTGATTCTGATTTGTGTTGTTAGAGCTTGCTAATTTGATCCCTATAACTAACAATACTGATGCTGCAGCTGCAATAGCAACCCAGTTTTGCAGTCTTATCACTCCTCTTTTCTTAAGCTTAGTTTGGCCTAATTCAGCCTTTAAACGCTCCTTTTGAGCTTCAATCTCATCTTGAGGATGATTGAACCCCAATAACTCCTTGTGAAGTGAACTTTTTTGGTCCTTAATATCATCTAAATATCCCATATCTTAATTATTAAGCTGCTTTTTTAATTCTTCCTCTACAAATGTGACAATCTTGTAATACTTAGACTTAATCGTATTTTGATTCCCATTAGTGATTTGTGCTATTTCAGTAAACTTCAATTCGTCAAAGTACTTAAACTGAAATAAATTTCGATCTTCCTCACTTAGTTTACTTAGAACCTTGTGAAAATTTTGCTGAAATTGATCTCCATCAAAATATACATCTGATTCTAATCGACTTAAATAGGATTGATCTTCAGTGTCAAAAGTTTCAAATTTTTTCTTGTTCTTTTCCAGTACTCTCATGGATTCGTTGTAGGCAATTCGAAAC
>DAIRFL010000038.1:0-11922 GCA_036795105.1 Flavobacteriaceae bacterium
TTTCTACGGGAGCACTTGGCCCAGCATGACAAGAAATACAATTCTCTCTCATCTGTAATTCATGTGGCATCATCGGTGGGCTGCCATAGAGTTCATTGTTTGCTCCCTTACCTACCTTTGGCGGTTTTGGCTTTGAATAGGAAAATGCTGTAAATGTTCTATTGGTGTTTTTTAAAACGTGACACTGTCTACAGTTGATCAGTTCTGGATGAGGAGTCACCGGTGCATAGGCATTGTACTTTTGAACAAATCCTCCATTCCCGTGACATTGAATACAATCATCAGCACCCAAAGAGCGTTCTGCTACTGGATGTGGTATACTCGGAGGGGCTCCTGGATAGGCTCTGTTTTTGTAATAAGTATCAAGGGTTCGCTCGTGAGCCTTATCGACAGGCATGGAAGCATAATCGATTTCCATATTCTCAAAGCGTTTAAAAACTCCTCGTTCACTCGGAATATAATAGTCGTCCTGAATCGTTTCCTCTATTGGAATATAGGCTTCTTCGAGTCCTACCTTATAACTGTAGTTCCATACGCTGATGAAAGCTATAAAGAGGAGTACAAAGAAAAATATGATGGTTAGTCGTTTTCTCATACCTAGGCTTTTTCAACTTTAACAGCACACTTCTTAAAATCAGGCTCTTTTGATATTGGACAAAAAGCATCCAATGTTACATCGTTAATGAGCATATTCTCATCGAAGAAAGGAACAAACACCTGTCCTTTAGTTGGCATCCCTCTTTTGTTAATCGCAGCAGGTAATACACAAGAACCTCTTCGAGATGTCACCTTTACATTTTCTCCATCTCTAATTCCTAATCGAACTGCGTCTTCAGGGTGAATTTCAACATAAGCATTAGGCATCGCCTGATGTAATACTGGAATTCTACGAGTCATTGACCCCGTATGCCAGTGCTCTATAACACGTCCCGTATTTAACCAGAATGGATAGTCTTGATCTGGACTCTCTGCAGCTTTTTCGTAAGGACGTTGCCATATGACTGCTTTACCATCTGGTTTTCCGTAAAAATGAAACTCTTCTCCATTGGAACAGGCTGGATCATAAGTAGAATTAAAACGCCATTTGGTCGACTTACCGTCTACATAAGGCCACATGGCTCCTGATTCTTTCTTGAGCACTTCGAGTGGTGCCATTCCGTGTTTCGCTCCTTTGTGGAACTGAGTGTATTCTTCGTAAATCTCCTCTACGTGGTTTTCCTTGCTGTAAGGGAATAAATCTCCATATCCCATACGTTTGGCTACTTCGATAAACATCCAAGCATCCGCTTCAGTCTCACCAGGTCCTTCAACCATTGGTTCCCAATACTGAGTTCTTCTTTCAGAGTTTCCGTATAATCCACCTTTTTCAATATGCCATGAAGCTGGTAAAATAACATCTGCTACATCAGAAGTCGGTGTTGGAAATACATCAGAAACCACCACAAAACACGATTCTTTTTCCATTCCCGGTCTATATCGACTTGTTTTAGGTAAAGAAACTAAAGGGTTCGTAGCCTGTGTCCAGATAAATTTAATATCTCCACGATCCACGGCTCTAAACATCTCTGTTGCGTGATAAGTTGGTTTCGATGGAATTCGCTCATAAGGTACTTTCCATATTTCAGCAGCTAATTTTCTGTGCTTTTCATTGGTCACTACTCCTTTAGGCAACTTGTGCGTAAAAGTACCCACCTCTCTTGCGGTACCACAAGCAGAAGGTTGACCAGTTAGTGAAAAAGGCCCATTTCCAGGTTGAGAAATTTTACCAGTAAGTAGGTGAATATTGTAAATCAAATTATTCATCCAAGTTCCTCTGGTATGTTGATTAACCCCCATACACCAAAAAGAAACCACCTTCTTATTTGGATCTCCATAAATGTTTGCCAAGTATTTAATATCCTTAACAGAAACCTTTGAATACTTAGCTACCTTTTCAGGCGAATAATCTTCTAAAAACTTTTTATAAGATTCAAAATCAATCTTTTCAGGCTTGTCGGCAAATTTGAAATTATCTTCAGTTCCATACCCAATATCGGTTAATCCTTTTAAGAAATTACAGTGCTTTTCAACAAAGGAATTGTTAACCCAACCGTTTTTTACAATCTCATAACAAATGGCATTGGCAACCGCTAAATCGGTTTGTGGCTCAAAGAGAATCGATTTGTCAGATGCCGTACTTGAGCGAGAAGTTCTCGTTGCAAAATCAATGATCTTAGCACCTCTGCGTTGCTTTTGTTCGAGCATTCTAGAAAATAATACTGGATGCATTTCTGCCATATTATTCCCCCAAGTAATAAAGTACTCCGCATGATCGATATCTTCGTAACAACCCATGGGCTCATCCGCTCCAAATGTTGTTAAAAATCCTGCTACAGCACTAGCCATACAAAGTCTTGCATTACAATCTAAATTGTTTGTTCCAATTGCTCCCTTCATCAATTTAGAAGCAACATACCCCTCAGGTATTGTCGATTGTCCAGAAGTAAACATCGCCACAGAATCTTTACCGTGCTCATCTATAGTCGACTTCATCTTTTGAGCGACGATATCTAATGCCTCGTTGAGTGGTGTCTTTACATACTTCCCGTTTTTCTTAACTAAAGCGTGCTCTAAACGGTCTTCTGCTTGAATACACATGATTTGATGGTATCCTTTTACACATAATAATCCTTTGTTAACAGAACAATTAGGATCTCCTTTAACAGCTACAGCTTTTCCGTTATCAGTTCCAACTAAAATTCCACATCCTACCCCACAGAATCTACAGGGTCCTTTTTTCCAATCTAAATTGGCATCGTTTGGAATTCCTTCTTCCTGTTCTTTTGCAAATAAGATTCCAGGAAACATTGATGCGGCAGCTGTCATTGCTGACATCATTGCCATTTTCTTGATAAAACTTCTTCTATTAGTTATAGAATCGTACATAGATCGTTAATTTTGAGGTGTATTAAATCCTGAAACTAAAGACAATAGTTCCAGACTGTTGATTGCTTCGAGCTTTTGTTTTAAAGCCTCGTCTTCTTCTTGATTTTGGGTATCAGTTACTAAGGCGATAACATCTTGATTGCTAGCTGCGACTACTTCACATTCTGAAAAATTCTTTAAAGCAGCTAACAATTCTTCCTTCCTTCCGTTCACAGGGTGAACGAGGTAACTTTTAATGGGCATAATTTTACTTTAGGTTGATTGAACTATCAATTTAATGAAAAATCACCAAACCGATACGGGGCAAAAATCAAGCATGCTCATCACATATGAAATGACAATTATCATATAGAGCGTATAATATATATCGCTATATTTGCTGAGATATAACGGTATTTATATCAACCTACTGAATAACAATTACTTAAAATATTCTCTGTAAATGATTGACGTACAGACTGCTTTAAAATTAGTACTCAGCAATAACAATAAAATTGTGACGACTTTAGAGATGGAACTCCCTAAGGCTCTCAATTACATTCTTGCCGAGTCGATCACTTCTAAAATCGACATGCCCAATTTTAGACAATCGGCTATGGATGGTTATGCTCTTAATATCAATCCTGATGGAAGTAAGGACTACAAGCTCATCGGTGAAGTTAAAGCAGGAGATGCTCATCAGCCAAATCTCAAAAACGGTGAAGCTGTACGAATCTTTACAGGAGCAGCTGTTCCCGATTCAGCTAATGCTGTCATCATGCAAGAAAGAGTTCTCAGAGAGAATAAAAGCATTCAAATTCAATCTGAAATCAAAGAAAACGACAATATCAGACCCAAAGGAGAGCAGATACAAAAAGGAACTATTGCTCTGGAAAAAGGGACTCAAATCAAAGCGGCTCATATCGGATTTTTATCGAGTTTAGGTGTTAACAAAGTAACAGTAGTAAGCAAACCGAGTATCGGAATTGTGGTTACTGGAAATGAGTTGATTCAAACTTGCGAACCACTGACCTATGGTAAGGTATACGAATCTAATGCTGCCATGCTCACTGCAGCACTTCACAACTTAGCTTATCACAAGACTACTAATTACAGGGTGGAGGATGATTTTCAAAAGACCAAAGAAGTCTTAATGAAAGCTCTTGACAGCAATGATGTCGTCTTAGTATCAGGAGGTATTTCGGTAGGTGATTACGATTTTGTAAAAAGTGCATTTGAAGAATTAGCAGTAGAAGAACTCTTTTATAAGGTCAAACAAAAACCTGGGAAACCACTTTTTTACGGACAGTATAAAAACACGGCTGTCTTTGGACTTCCAGGAAATCCAGCGGCAGCACTTACTTGTTTTTACCTCTATGTATACCCTTTGTTAAACTCTGTTCAAAATGCATCAAAAATAGAATTAGAGCGCCTGAACTTACCCCTATTGGAAGACTATCAACCCAAAGGAGACCGAGCTCAGTTTTTAAAAGCATATATCAATTCCAAAGGAGTTGAGATATTAACAGCTCAGAGTTCCGCTATGGTTAATTCATTTACAGTCGCCAATGCACTAGCTTGTATTGAAGAAAACGCTCCAAAAAAATCCAAAGGAGAACTTATTGAAGTGATCTTACTACCCAATTAAAAAGTCAACTATGAGTGATTCCTATAAAATAAAAAGCAGAGTTTGGATTGAAGCCGGTGATCACGTCCTCATCGGAGAAGGAAGAGTTAAACTCTTAAAGGCAATTGAAGAACAGGGGTCCTTATCCAAAGCTGCTAAATCAATTGGAATGTCTTATAAAAAAGCATGGACCCTTATCGATTCAATGAATAAATCTGCAAAAGAAGAAATAGTCATTAGCTCTGTAGGAGGTCAACAAGGAGGAGGAACTATGGTAACCGAATACGGAAAAAACCTCATCGACAACTTTGAAACCATCAACCAAAATTGTTGGAACTACCTAGATCAACAATTAAAAACCCTAAATGATCTATGATGGATGGAACTTCCATATTGTTTTTTAGTCTACTTCCAATAGTCGCTTTTTTATATGCAGCAGTTGGTCATGGAGGAGCCAGTGGTTATTTGGCATTGATGTCTTTGTTTTCAATTGCTCCACAGACGATGAAACCCACTGCCTTACTTTTAAATTTATTTGTGGCTGGAATCTCTTTTTACTACTTCTACAAAGAAGGCTTTTTCAACAAAAAACTCTTTTTATCCTTTGCTATAGCATCGATTCCCATGGCCTATTTAGGAGGTCGTATAGAAGCAAACCCCTATTGGTATAAGATCATCTTGGGAGTCTTGTTGATTTTTGCAATACTAAAAATGCTCAATATTTTTAATGCCCCTTTAAAACAAATCAGAACTGTTAAAATCTGGCATGGAATTTTAGTAGGTGCACTAATCTGATTTTTCTCGGGCCTCATCGGCATAGGGTGTGGAATTATTTTAAGTCCAGTGATCTTGTTGTTTGCATGGGGAGACGTTAAAGAAGCTGCTGCTGTATCTGCATTATTTATATGGGTGAATTCCGCTGCTGGTCTAGCAGGACAGTTTAGCAATCAAATTAGCTTAAACTCTCAATCTGTTCTCATGGTAGCTCTCGCTCTAGTGGGAGGGCTTTTGGGTAGTTATCTCGGAAGTAAAAAAATGTCCAACAAAGGAGTTCGCGTCCTGCTTGTATTAGTACTCAGTGCTGCCTCGATTAAATTAATCTTCGTCCCATGAATTCTAGCAAAGACATAACAGCATTAATTCTCGCTGGTGGAAAGAGCGAGCGAATGGGAACCGATAAAGCTTTAATTGACTTTAATGGGCAATCGTTTATCGAATCGAGCATTGGAGCGGTAAAACCTCTTTGCAGTAGAATTATCATACTCGGAGATCCAGCTAAATACGCTCACTTAGGCTATGAGGTGATTCCTGATCTAATTGAAAACTCAGGCCCCTTAGCAGGTCTTTATACAGGATTAAGTACCTCGCTAAGTGAAGTGAATGTGGCTCTTAGCTGTGATATTCCACTTATAGAGTCAGGCCTTGTTGAAAGGCTCCTAAAGGAGTACGATTCCACATTAGATGCCTTGGTATGTGAATCCAACCGATTAAATCCCCTTGTTGGAATCTACCACAAGAGAACTGCTCCAATAGCAAAACAACAACTCGAGTGCAATCAGCGATCGATGATGAAATTTTTAGATCGATTAGATTATAAGACTCTAGAATTACAAGAAGAGGAAACTCACATTTTAAAAAACATAAACACTCCTATTGAATTAAAAGAACTACTATGACCATTTCTATCAACTATTTTGGAATGCTAGCTGAAATCACCCGTTGTGAGTCTGAACAACTGGAGCTCAGTGGAACTATTGCCGATCTTAAAAAGCTATTGCTGAGCAAATACCCAGAATTTCATCAGAAAGATTTTAGAATTGCTCAAAATGAAGAACTCGTAGAAGATCAAACTCCAATTAACGGAACACTAATCGCTGTATTACCTCCTTTTGCTGGAGGATGATTTATGGAACGCTATCAAAAACATATCAATCTAAGTGAGATTGGCCCAACAGGTCAAGCCAAATTAAAAGCTGCAAAGGTACTTGTGATCGGTGCAGGAGGATTGGGTTGTCCTGTATTGCAATACCTTACAGCTGCAGGAGTTGGAACCATTGGAATTGTCGATCACGACACCATTGAACTCTCCAACCTCCAACGACAAATTCTTTACCCAACAGATTCCATAGGTAGAAAAAAAGCAGAAGTAGCCAGAGAAGTTCTTTTAAAGCTCAATCCAACTATTGAAATTAAAGCCTATTGTGAAGCATTTCAAACTTCGAACTGCTCTCAATTAGCAGAAGCTTATGATTTAATTATCGATACTACCGATAATTTTACGACTCGCTATTTGAGTAGCGATGTTAGTTTGGTACACCACAAACCTCTTGTCTATGGAGCCATCTATAAATTCGAAGGACAGGTATCGGTATTTAATTATCAAAGTGGCCCTAGTTATCGCTGCTTATTTCCATCACCTCCTAAGACAGGAAGCACCCCGAATTGTGAACAAATAGGAGTGCTAGGTGTACTTCCGGGAATCATTGGATGTATGCAGGCAAATGAAGCTCTAAAGATCATCCTTGGAATTGGAGAAGTACTCAGTGGGAAGCTCTTTTGCTACAATGCTTTAAACAATAAAACCTCAGTAATTAAGATTAAAGCCAATAAAGATCAGATTAAAAAAATAGTGGATAGAGGAATGGCTTTTCAGCTTATCGAAGAACAAGACTTTTGTGCATTCACACCAGAAATTTCAATTAGAGAGCTCAAAGACCCCTCTATACAATTCATCGATGTAAGAGAACTCGATGAACAGCCCCGTCTAAGTTCTTCATCAATTCTTGAAATCCCCTTGGATTCATTAGAATCAACTTTAGAAAAGCTGTCAAAAGACAAAAAGACTGTTGTGTTTTGTAAAACCAACATTCGATCCAAGAAGGCCGTATCTATTTTAAAACAACATCAATTTAACAATTGCTTTAGCCTCAGAGAAGGCGCTAATGAACTCAAGCAATTTTTAAACCTATAATTCATGAAAAAAACGATAAAAAACGTATTTAAACAAGGAGCTATTGATCCTAATTTCATAGCAGATTCCATATCAAAGCACCAATCAAAAACCTCTATTGGGGCTCATCAGATTTTTCTTGGTCAAGTTCGTGAGGATGTCATCGATCAAAAAAAGGTTGTTGCTATTGAATACACGGCTTATGAGGATATGGCTAATAAGGTATTTCACGAAATAAGAGAAGCTACATTTGAGAAATTTGAACTCAGCTGCATGCATATCTATCACAGTTTAGGTACCGTTAAAGCTGGAGAACTATGTCTCTTCGTTTTTGTATCCTCTCCTAGAAGAAAAGAAGTTTTTAAGGCCATTGAATACCTCGTGGAACGCATCAAGGCTGAAGCTCCTGTATTTGGGAAAGAATTATTTGAAGATCAAACACATCAATGGAAAGTAAACTCATAAGAACATGGTAGATATAACACATAAATCGACGACACTAAGAACTGCTACAGCTCAAGCTATTGTAAAAGTGAGTAGCCAGGACACCATCAAAGCTATCGAAGAAAAAACAGTCCCAAAAGGGGATGTGTTTTCGATGAGTAAGGCCGCGGGTTTATTAGGGGTTAAAAAGACTCCTGACTTGCTTCCAGACTGTCACCCCTTACCTATTGAATACACAGGGATTGACTATCAGATTACGGGTCTTGAAATTCAAATCAAAGTAACCGTCAAGACCATTTACAAGACTGGTGTTGAAGTAGAGGCTATGCACGGAGCAAGTGTGGTAGCTCTCAATATGTACGATATGCTCAAGCCTATCGATAAGGGTATTGAAATTCACAAAATTGCCCTACTTGAAAAAAGAGGAGGTAAATCGAGCTTTAAAGATGCCTTTAGAGAGGAGCTCAATGCTGCTGTTATCGTTTGCTCTGATTCCATTTCCAAAGGAGATAAGGAGGATCGAGCTGGAAAAGCCATCATTGAAAAACTAGAATCTATTGGAGTCTCTATTGCTGATTATATCATCATTGCAGATGAAGAAGATCAAATTCAACAAAAGGCTCAAGAATATCAAAATCAAGGGGTTGATCTCATCATTTTTACCGGTGGAACAGGACTATCAAAACGCGATGTCACTCCAGATGCACTCAAACCTATATTAGATCGAACTATTCCGGGAATTGAAGAAGCGATCAGAAATTACGGACAAGATCGCACTCCTTATTCAATGCTTTCAAGGTCAGTCGCTGGTACCATTAAGAACTCATTAGTTCTCGCCCTTCCAGGCTCAACAAATGGAGCGAAGGAATCTATGGATGCTATTTTTCCAGCAGCCTTACATCTATTTAGAATTTTAAAAGGAATCAGACATGACTAATAAGTCAAGACCAAATAGCATTCTTACTGATACCTTTGGTAGAGAACACACTTATTTGAGGATATCTCTGACAGAGCGATGCAATCTAAGGTGTACTTATTGTATGCCAAAAGACGGGATTCAGTTATCTCCCAAATCGGAGATCATGACCTATGAAGAAATCTTTCAGATTGCAAAAACCTTTGTCGACAATGGGGTTACTAAAATTAGACTCACAGGAGGAGAACCCTTAATTCGAAAAGATGCGGCACTCATCATTGAACAACTCGCATCCTTAGGAGTTGAACTAGCCATTACCACTAATGGAGTCATTGTTGATCAATTCATCGATTTGTTTAAAAAGTGTGGTATTACAAAAATCAATCTGAGTCTCGATAGTTTAAAAGAAGACAAGAACACTCAAATTACCCGTAGGAACTATTTTGAACGAGTTTACAACAACCTCCTCGTACTCTTAGATGAAGGCTTTGAGGTCAAACTCAACTGTGTGCTTATCAAAGGATTTAACGACGATGAAATCATCGACTTTATCGAACTGACTAAAGAACATTCATTGAGTTTGCGTTTTATTGAATTTATGCCTTTTGATGGCAATCAGTGGAAGCTAAACAAACTCGTTTCACTTGAAGAGATCATCACTAAAGCAAACGAACATTATCAGAAGGATCAAGTCATTCGATTGACCGATGCTCCTAATGACACTTCAAAGAACTATCGCATTAAAAACTTTAAAGGGTCTTTCGCTGTAATCAGTTCTGTGAGTAATCCTTTTTGTGATAGCTGTAATCGAATTCGTCTCACTGCCAATGGGCGATTAAAAAACTGTTTGTTCTCCTCATCTGAATCCGATCTTTTAACAACTCTTAGAGCTGGAACATCCATCGATTCCATAATTGAGAAAACGGTAAAATCCAAACAAAAGATTAGAGCAGGGATGAACACTATGGAGGAGTTTAACAATACCGACACTCATAAAAACAACCGATCCATGGTTGCCATAGGAGGATAACTAAGGGCATAAAAAAAGGTGAATGACTTGCATTCACCTTATAAACTTAATAAACCCTCTCTTTTATTTAAGTTTTGATTGAAACAATTTAGGATTAAAGATCATTTGAACCCAAGCCCAGTTGTTTGAGTTGTCATGAGGTCTTCCTCCTTTAATTAAACTCATACTCTCTGAGGCAAACATCTTCGAATAACCCACACTCATTTTTACATTTGCACCCAAACTCTTATTGTAAACTAGATCTAATTCAGTTCCTAAATAAGGATCCGCATTGTTTGCAAGTTCAGCGTTTGAAGAAAAGTAATGGGCTTTTACTAATAGACTTCCCTTGTTAGGAGTTGGGATGACCATCTTGGCATAAACATCGTTTAAACCAACACTATTAGCGTGATTACCTACGTAGAAATAATCCATAAAACCGTTGAATTTGTGATTCGTTCCATAGAGTGGAAAGAACGAATTGTTTTTTGAGGATCCTGCTTGATCCGTACCACTTAATAATTCTAATCCAAGTCCATAAAGTGTTTTGGCTGGTTTAAGAGTTGCTTCCATAGCCAATTGATAAGCTCCTAAATCAGTTGTAGCATTTGCTTTTCCGAACTGATAATAAGCACTACCATTAACTTTGATCTGTGATCCAAGTGGAAATTCTAAATAAGTACCTGCTGTTTGTCTGTAATACATTCCATCAGCTGTAGCATCGGTAAAGGATTGAAATCCATTATTGAGTAATAAAAAGCTCGATGAGAAGTTTCCTGTTTTGTTTTTCAAATAGGCGTACTGCATAGTTTTATAACTAAAGAAACCAGCAACATTATATCCATTTCCTTCATTTCTTGGGTTCTCTTGAGAATAAGCCAATCCTAAATCGAATTGAAGTCCGGCCTTTTTATACTTAAAGATGGCTGCATCGTGAAATCTTCCCTGCATAGCCCAATCCAAACCACCAAAAATACGTTGGTTGTCATAGGAAATGGATTGTCTACCCAATTTTGCAGACCAACTTTCATCTAATTTAAGCTGAGCATAAGCAGCAAATAGAGAAAATGAATTGTTGTGATCTGTTGGAAGGATTTGTCTGGTATCTCCCCAAACACTGACATCTTGAACAGCGATAAACAGTTTTAAATTGTCGGAACTATAGTCCATATTAAGTCTGGTTCGTTGTTGTACAAAGGCAGCTGGATCAGCATTGTCAGCAAAAAGATTATTGAATCCGTGTCTGTACTCAAAACGATCTCTCACATCAGCTGAAAGACTAAATGTTTGAGCCATCACCGTAGCAGAAAAAAGCACAAAGAAAAGACTCAATAGGGTTGGTTGATTGAATTTTATCATATTGATAGTTTTAATTTTATTAATGTTGGCACAAATATTAGACAATTCTATCAGTTGAATAATGACAATTATCAGCTACTTATAAAGATACTATATTACAAATCATCATTTTGAATTTTTAAGTACCTTAGAAATTCAAAACTTTAAATTATGAAATCACCTATTACTATTGTTCTGTTTTTTCTCATTGTGATGACCTCAATCACTAATGCTCAACAAAAAGTTTTTGGTCAGCGTTGGTCTCTTGAAAAAGCCCAAAAGTGGCAGGATGACAACAATTGGATTAGTGGGGCTAATTTTAATCCAAGCACCGCTATCAATCAGTTAGAAATGTGGCAAGAAGACAGTTTTGATCCAAAAACTATTGATAGAGAACTGGGTTATGCTGAAGGAATAGGATTCAACGCCATGAGAGTATACCTACACTCATTAGCCTATAAAGCAGACCCAAAAGGATTTTTAAAAAGAGTTGACACCTATCTCTCGATTGCAGATAAACACCGTATTAAAACCATTTTTGTCATCTTTGATGATGTATGGAATCCAACTCCAAAAATTGGAAAGCAACCAGAGCCAAGACCTGGAATTCACAATTCTGGTTGGGTTCAAGATCCTGGTGATCCAGCATCTAAGGATGAATCAAATTTTCCAGAACTCGAAATCTATGTAAAAGATTTAATTAAAACTTTCGCAAAGGATGATCGAATCATCAT
>DAIRFL010000270.1:0-1963 GCA_036795105.1 Flavobacteriaceae bacterium
TTATTTTTAGCACAGAAGAAGACAAATCACCCAAATAAGATAATGTTGCTGGAATAATCTGCGTATTGACTAGTTCAATTAAAACCTTTGCTTCAATTTGAGCATTGAGGGTATAGGATTTAAGAGCCACCTCTTTTCTAGCCCTTAATTCAGTACTTGTAAATACTTTTAAGGCCTCAAACAAATCCACTACTTTCTTATCTGAATAAACTTCTAGTGCTTCTACATTGTTCTTAAAACTCAAGAGTTTGCGTTTGGCAGCCTCTTTTAACCACTGATCACTGTATGAATCTCCATCGAATCGAATGCGCTTTGAAGTTTTGATATACTCTCTGAGTACATTAAAAATTGCTTCGTCTTTTTTGAGCCCCTTTTTATCGATCAGTTGATCTACCTCCTTTTTAAAGGTTTTGAGTTGATGAGCAACTACAGAGTTGAGCACCGTCATTGCCTGCGCACAATTCGCCTTGGCTCCCACCCCTCTTATTTCAAATTTATTTCCAGTAAATGCAAATGGAGAGGTTCTATTGCGATCCGTATTATCCATGAGTATTTCAGGAATTTTTCCAACGACATTTAACTTTAACTCAGTTTTTTCTTCAGGAGATAATTTCCCGGTAGACACTCCTTCAAGATCATCTAAGACCGAAGCTAATTGAGCTCCGACAAAGACTGAAAATATTTTAGAAGGAGCTCCCTGATCCCCTAATCTCAAGTCATTACTATAGGAACTAAGTGAAGCTCTAATAACTTCCTCGTAGGTGTCCACAGCCTTGATCGTATTGATAAAGAAGGTTAAAAACTGTAGGTTCTTAGTCGGTGTAGATCCAGGAGACAACAGATTTGTTCCAGTATCAGTTAACAGCGACCAGTTGTTGTGTTTACCTGATCCACTCAAATCCTTAAAAGGTTTGTCGTGAAACAATACCTTAAACTGATGCTTATCGGCAATTTTCTCCATTAAATCCATCAAGAGCAAATTGTGATCTACCGATAAATTAGCTTCCTGATATTTTGGTGCGATCTCAAACTGAGAAGGTGCCACCTCATTGTGTCTTGTCTTTACAGGAATACCCAATTTAATACACTCCTGTTCTAATTCACTCATAAAACTGAGCACTCTTGAATGAATCACTCCAAAATAGTGATCGTCTAATTGCTGCCCTTTCGCTGGAGCTGTTCCAACGAGAGTTCTACCCGTTAAAGTAATATCCATTCTTGAATGAGCGAGTTGCTTATCGATCAAAAAATATTCCTGCTCCCATCCAAGAGTAGCATTGACTTTAGTAACCGATTTATCAAAATAATTAGAAACTGCCGTAGCAGCCTGATCAATTGCGTGCAGTGCTTTCAAAAGAGGAGCCTTATTGTCTAAAGCCTCACCCGTATAGGAAACAAATATGGTAGGGATACAAAGTGTATTCCCATAGATAAAGGCCGGTGAACTTGGATCCCAAGCTGTAAACCCACGAGCTTCAAATGTATTTCTTATCCCTCCAGAAGGAAAACTAGAGGCATCTGATTCTTGCTGGACTAATTGATTTCCTCCAAAAACCTCAATCGCCTGTCCATTGGATTGTAGGTCAAAAAAGGCTTCGTGCTTTTCTGCCGTAGAACCTGTTAGAGGTTGAAACCAATGCGTATAATGTGTTGCGCCTCTCTCAATAGCCCAAGTCTTCATCCCTTCAGCAACCTGATCTGCAATTTTTCTATTGATTTTAGTTCCTTCAAATATAGCAGCCCTTACTGCATTAAGTGCATCAAAGGTGAGGTATTGCTGCATATTAAAATCACTAAATACATTTGTAGCGAAGTAAGTTGAACGTCTCATTTGTTCTTCAACTGCCTTCGCTTGGCGCTCTTGCACCTGTGCTACTGCATTAAATCGTTGTGAATCCATTAGTTAGAGGTTTTTGTTTAATAATATGACAAAATAAATATATTTTTTTTAATTATTATCAAA
>DAIRFL010000039.1:0-11903 GCA_036795105.1 Flavobacteriaceae bacterium
ACTACAGACGTTCCGTTCGGGTATACGATCCAGAAAAAGAGATTGATACCGAAAAGGTAAAACACTGTATTGAGTTAGCAACCCTAGCTCCAAATAGTTCCAATATGCAACTCTGGGAATTTTATCACATTACTCAAGAGGATTTAAAAGCAAAAGTATCTGAAGTCTGTTTAAATCAATCAGCTACTCGAACCGCCAAAGAAATTGTTGTTTTTGTAACAAGGCAGGATTTACACCGCAAGAGAGCCAAATTCGTTTTGGAATTTGAACGTGAAAATATCAAGAACTACAGCCCGGTTGCTCGACAACTCAAACGCATCAAAGATCGTGAAGTGTATTACGGAAAAATTATGCCCTTTTTGTATTCTAAGTTTTACGGAATCTTAGGGGCTATTAGAGTATTAATAACTTCAACTGTTGGTTTGTTTAGACCAATAGTTCGTGAAGTATCAGAAAGTGATATCAGAGCAGTAGCACATAAATCCTGTGCACTTGCCGCTCAGACATTTATGTTAGCGATGACAGAACAAGGGTACGACACCTGCCCTTTAGAGGGTTTGGATAGCAGAAGATTAAAAACCCTACTCAACTTACCAGGTGGCGCTGAAATTAATATGGCGATCTCCTGTGGTATTCGAAAAGGAGATGATGGCATCTGGGGAGAACGTTGTAGAGTTCCCTTTGAGGAAGTCTATTTCCAACTTTAAGCAATTTTAAAATCAGCACTATGAATCAGTTAAAGGCTTTTGGAAAACTACTATTATTGGGGCTTATTCCTGTGCTATTCCTTGCGATTGAATTTAAATTCATCAGTTTAAATCTCCTATACACTCCACTGATCATTGTGGTTTCCATACTTCTTTCGGCTCATTGGATCAAACAACTCTCTTTAAATCCAATTCTAAAAACGGTAGTACTGGTTAGTCCAACTGCAATTTTTGTTTACAGTCTAATCGTCACCCAAATCAAAGGCCTATGGGTGTTGTTAATTTTAATTGTAATTACTTCTTTGATTGGGTTGATGTCTTTGAAAAAACGATCGCTAATAATCACCTACGGAGTTCTAATTCTACTTACATCACTTTTCTCATATTACAGTCTCCCTAAGATTGTCACCGATAATCTTTTTGAAACAACACATGAAGCTGTTCCATCGATTGAACTTGAAAATCTGCTCGAAGAGGGTGCGTATTTCAATCGGGCTTCACTTGAAGGAAAGGTCACTGTTCTCGATTTTTTTGGGACCTGGTGTGCTCCCTGTATTCTTGAAATGAGAGAGCTTCAAGAAATTCAAGAAGACTTAAAGGAGTATGAAGATCAACTTCAAATCATCACCATTTGTATTGAACAAGGAGGTGATACTCCTGATAAGGCAAGGAAATACCTCTCTAAAAGAGAGGTCCCTTTTGATCTAGCATTTGATTACGATTCAAAAGCTCTAAAAGCTTTTGGACTTAGAGGAGTTCCTGGACTGGTAGTTATTGATAAACAGGGCAACACCCGAATAAAACACGTAGGATTTAATGAGTCCGAACACTTTAAAGAAGCCTTGGTCCCAATTCTACTTGAGTTATTAAAACAGTAGGATTACACTTTAGGTGGTTGTTCTAAAGCTAAAAACGATACTTGTCGAAGTGTTTTGTCCATCAGAAGTAATCACTCTCCAATAGTAAACCGTATCTGCTTCCACGCTTACTTCTAAGCTTGATTCAGAAATATCCGCTGCCATTACCGTTTCTTGAATACCGTCTACGGTATCCATTTCAATAGTGTATGTCAAGTTATCGTCATCCGTATCACTTCCACTCCATCCAAGTGTGATTTTACCATCAGTAGGCGCTACCGTTGCTCCAGGAGTTGGACTTGAAGCTGTCGCTGGGAAAGGCGCGTAATTAACCACTCCGTCTCCTGCCAAATAAAACTGCCAAGTATCACTAGTAGTGGTTTTAGTCCCTTCGTTCTTTGAGGTGATATTCCAAGAGTAGGGAATTCCTTTTGAAAGGGTTGCCGCCTTGGAAGTAGTAGTGATATTATTGTGATTGGTAACACTCTGAGTATTGAGGTTGGTGATCTTTAAATCGTATTTGTCGGTGTCTGTTGAAGCATTCCATGTAAAAGTAACCTGACCTGCAGTATTGACCTCTTCACAGGTCTTGTTGTTTGCTGGAGCTGTCAATACAGCTTTGCCTGGAGTCTTTGCAGTTGTTGGAGGTGTTGTCCCTCCTCCACCGCCTCCTGGACTGTCTTTTGAACAAGAGACTGCAATCAAACTAATAACAAATATGCCTAATAATACTTTTTTCATCTGCTTATTCTTTTATCACTTTTAAATTGGACTGAACGGTTTTTGAACTCAGTTGAATAAAGTAGATACCTGAAATATAATCACTTAAATCGAGTTCTACAACCCTATTCGATGGGATTTGATAATCACTACTTTTATAGATAGTACCACTAATGTCTCTAATTGTAATCCTTACATTTGAATCGATACCCCCTACATAAACTTGAGTCCAATCTGGGGTTGGATTAGGATATACTAGAACCTCTTCTGACACAAATAATTCTTCGTAATAGGTTCCCTGGCAAGATAAATCAGTCGCTATTTCTAAATAGTTCATTCCCGATGTTAACTCCAATTGAAGGTCACTACTACTAGTGACTGTTGATTTACCGTTAAGGGTAATGGTATAGAGCTCAGATCCACTCATACTCAATTGTACTGAACGATCACTGTAATTCACTTTGGAACTTGCAGAAAGTGGTGCAGGCTCCACAATTTGAACGCTATAACACTGAATATATCCCTCCTGCCCATCGATATTAAAACAAACATCGTAGTTCCCGACATCCAATCCGGTAATTTGTTGGGTATATCCAGCTTCAGAATTTAAGGTCATACTAGCCTGCCCTGAAATAGATACGTTATAGGTGTAATTACTGTTTGAGGAACTAATTTCAATAGCTCCATTTTCAGAATCAATACAAGTAGAAGCAACTGCTTTAACGCTAAAAGTTCCCTCGTATAAATTAAAGACCTCACATCCACTAGTATCAACCATCACACCCTGAAGGGTATTAGGACAGATATCGTAAATATCGAGCACTCCATCATTATCATCATCGTCATCACAAAGGTCTCCTAATCCATCGTTGTCAGTGTCCGTCTGGTCTGGATTGTCCTCATAGGGACAATTGTCTTGTTGGTTCCCATCTGCTAGAGTTGTAGGCTTATCTGCAATCACTACATACTGTCCTGGGTTTAAGTTGAGCTCTAACTTATTGTTGGAAATCGTAACTGCAGCATTGTTTTTGATTAAATCATACCACTGATCATTCGAATCAAAAGTCAAGACCGTAGTCCTTTTAACCAAATCAAAATTACCAACTACAATTACCTTAGAAATTGCATCCCCACTAGCCTCTGGATCTACAAAAACCATTTTTTTCATATACTGATTGGATAACTCCAAGCTCTGAGGGACTTTGTTGAAGATGTCCTCCTGCTTTTTGAGTTTAATGACCCTTGCAAAATTGTTATACACGTTTAATCGATAGGGGTCTGTATTGTATTTGAGTTGATCTTCCCAAGCCGAAGGCTTGTTCCCAAGCTTACAAGTATCCGTTCCATAAGGTTCTGGGACCGTTCCGTCTGAACATTGAAAAATACTCTTGTCGTAGCCGAGTTCTCCAAACTGCCACAGCATCTTAGGTCCAGGTAATAAAAATAAGAAGGGCGCTGTTAGTTTGGTTCTATCAAGAGCTGTTTGTAGGTTTCTAATCGAATAATTTTCATTGGAGTTTCCAAAAGTAAGGTTCTTATACATCACTCGATCCTTGTCATGACTCTCCATAAAACTAACCAGTGTTGGATTAGAAAACCCTCTGCTCTTATAGTAGGCTCCCGATAAGTTAGAATCGTCATACCCCATTTGAGCCTGAGAATAGGAGTGAAACTCTTCTCCCCAACTCATGATCCCATAGGTGGAAAATTCTTGTTCTTCTTGGTTCTGAAAGTGTTCGAAAATCACATAGGCATCAGAATCCACAGACCATATATCATCTGCTACTGATTTTAAATAGGAGATCCTTCCTGAATTATAGGCCTCTGCATCTGTTGCATTGGTAAACCCTTTGGATAGATCAAATCGAAAACCATCAATCTTAAATTCATCCATCCAATAGGTATTGATTCTCTTGAGATAATCCTTCACTGCTGGTGAACTGTGATTGATGTCATTAAAGAAATTCAGATAGGATTGACTAATCGGTGATATCTGAAAAAATGGGTTTTCAGAAGTTGGAGCACCATCATATCCCTCAGGTTTGGTGTTCCACATTCTAAAATATGAGTTTTGAGAAGAGGCGTGATTGTACACCACATCAATGATTACTGCGATCCCTCTTTGATGCGCAGCATCCACTAATTGTTTTAATGCTGTTTTAGTTCCGTAGTATTTGTCCAAGGCCATATGAAAGGAGGGGTTGTATCCCCAGCTTTCATTGCCGTCAAATTCGTTGATAGGCATTAGTTCAATGGCGTTGATTCCCAATTCCTTTAGGTAATCCAATCTCGATTTGAGCGCATCAAAAGAATGAGCCGTATCAAAATCTCTGAGTAATACCTCGTAGATGATCAAGTCTTCCTTTGCTGGAGCTTGAAAAGTTGTAGTGGTCCAATTGTAATTTTCAGAAGCATTACTCAACAGAGAAACTGCTCCAGAAGCTGCAGTTGGATAGGCTTTTAGGTTTGGATAGGTCGTAGCGTTGATGTACTGATCATTCCAAGGATCTAAAATCACCTCTGAATACGGGTCAGCAAGTTTCATACCCCCATCAATATAATACTGATAGGTATATTCTTTAGTAGGATCCAATTGATCTAAGTCCAACCAATAGCGTTTTTGATCAGCGTCGTACTTCATCAAATAAGCATCGTTCTTTTCCCAATTATTAAAGTCCCCTATCACATAGACAAAATTCTTGTTGGGAGCATAGAGCACTAAACTGTACTTATTGTCAGCTCTTCTATTAACTCCATCGACATATCCAGCTGGTAAAGCAGCTTGAGTCACGGTTGGTTTAATGGTCACATTAAAACTGTATTCTTGATAACTCGAACTATCCGAAGCATCAATTGCCTTAAGGGTATACACCCCTGACTCTGCAATAGAACTAATGGTATAGGAATACGAAGTTGCATTTGCAGTACTTGCAATCAAGGTGGTACCTCTATAAAGCTCAAAATTAGCTTGAGTATTCCCGGTACTGGCACTGACAGAAACAGACTCCCCCGCGTCTATTAATACATTGCTTGTACTTGGGCTGCTAACTGATAAACTAAATCTTCCTACATCGATTAAATAGTCTTGTGTTTTCTTGTCTCCAGATCCATCTTTAGCCTTGGCTAAAACTCCTATTTTAGATATTCCTGTGGTTTGATATAGATCAGTAGGCGTAAAACTAAATGAATAGGTTCCATCTCCATTATCGGTCATTTTCATTCCCTCATTGGAGTTATTCCAATCCCCATTCCAGTTAGCATCACTACTTCCAGCATTGCCTTGAAGATCAAAAAACCAAGACCAAATATAGAGATCCGTTACACCCCACTGTGAAGCATCAACATTTGAAACGGTAACCGTTACGGCTTCATTTTCATTAAAGACCTCTGGAGAAAAAACAAAGGTTCCTGTTTGTTGTTGCCCAAAGACTGTTGATACAAATAAAAACGCTAATAGTTGTAGGTAGGATTTAATCATGGATAAATTTAATAGAAAAAAGGCTCATGTAAAAAACATAAGCCTTTTATTGATTAACATTTTAAATTACTGAGCACTTATGGTATAAGTGGGATTCCCAGCATCACTAAGATTTAAAACAATGTTGTAAGTTCCTGCACTTACTGCAATATTGTCACCTCCAGCATCTAAGACACCGTCTGCTCCATTATCACCGTAATTTACAGCCCAATCATCATTTGCTCTAAATTTAATTTCACCATCTGAAAGAGTGATCCCATTGATGTACCAAATGCCCGCGTCTTTATTGTTGACATCGTAAAGCATATCAGTATCAGAGTCCCATCCATTTGCGGTAGCTGAACCGATGATTCCCCAAATATCGATGGCCTCAACACTATAGGTTAAGTCATTGAGATTCAACGTAATGAGGTAATTTCCTGCGCTGACAGCGATATTATCACCTCCAGCATCTAAGACACCATCAGCTCCACTATCACCGTAATTTACAGCCCAATCGTCGTTCATTCTAAATTTGATTTCTCCATCTGATAAAGTAGCAACAGCTTTAAAGGTGTCGGTATATGAATCATAGGTAAGATCAAAGTCTGAATCCCAACCATTTGCGGTACCTGAACCAATCACTCCCCAACTAAATACTTCAATTGAGTATGATACAGGAGTACCGTTCTCAAGGGTTATGGTGATTTTATAACTCCCTGCAGAAACAGCAATATTAGCTCCATTTTGTTCTAAAAAACCATCAGCACCATCATCACCCATATTGTAGTCCCAAGCATTGTTGGTTCTAAACTTGATTTCACCATCGACTAGGTTTGCGTAGGCAACCATCGCATTTGGGTTTCCTTGAACTCCGTAAAACGGAATATCTGGTCCACCCCATCCGTTAGGCGTACCACTTCCAACAACTCCCCACTCAGTAGACAAGTCTAAAACAGTTGCATAAGTTGTTATCTCAACAGAAGTACTGGCTAGTGACTTTGGATCTTGCGCTCCAATGATTGTCTGTAATTCAATACTAACACTAGCCTGAGTACCTGCCTCAAAACCTAAATTAACGATCGTTTTGTTAAGTTCACTTACAGAAAAGCTCTTTGAGGTTTCTGAAGTATTTGCAATACTTTGCATCGCTCCATTTACATCACTCATCAAGAGTTTATAATAAGCGGCTGCATTAAAACCAAAGTCTGGAGCGGTCCAGTTTAAGGTTAAAGCAGTTGCATCTGGAGCTTCTTTATCTAATTCGACGCTCGATGACGAAGTTGAGAGTGTGCTTTCCAAAGATTCGTTAAGCACAACAACTAAGTCGTCCTTATCACAAGATGTGACAAGCATCAAACTAACTAAAGCAGATAATATATAATTGATTGTTTTCATAGTTGTAATGTTTGTTATTAATAACCTGGATTTTGAACCAAATTAGGATTGGCCGTTAAATCCGTCTGTGGAATTGGATAGAGATCTCTATAAGCATCCGTTGTATTTCCTTCCATAACGCCACCTTTCCAAGCCCAAACTCCTGAAGTAGAGAATTGACCAAAACGAATTAAATCAGTTCTTCGATGTCCTTCCCAGAAGAGTTCTCTAGCGCGTTCATTTAGGATAAAGTCCAGTGATAGTTCATCAGAACTGATGTTGCCATGAGCGCCTTTAAAGGCTCTTGCTCTAATTTCGTTTACATAAGACAATGCTGTATTTAAACTTGCATTAGAAGCTCCTCTTAAATAAGCTTCAGCATACATTAAATAAGCATCTGCCAATCTAAATAATGGGAAATCAGTGTCTACGAAGTTATCTGGATCAGATCCTGGGTCACCATTTACATCGACATTTTTAAATTTAATCACTGCATAACCGTCATTAAATTTACCTTGATCTTCAATAACTTTATTTTGACCATCGGTGTGGAAGTTTCCTCTAGAATCACCAATAGTGTTCACTGAAAACGTTTTGTTATTCATATCTAGCTCCACATAATAAGTTCCAGCAGAAACTGCGATATTCGAACCATTGGCTTCCAATGTTCCATCGGCTCCATCATCTCCTAAGTTATCTCCCCAATCATCATTGTTTCTGAATTTAATTTCACCATCTCCAAGAGTGATGTAAATTCCGTAAACACCAGAAGTAGAAGATGCAAACATATTGATATCTGAGTCCCATCCATTTGGAGCTGCAGATCCAATAACTCCCCAAGTGGCTTCTGCTCCTAAAATGTCGTTTAAAGCAGTAGTGTTTAATGTCACCGCAAAACGATCTACAAATTCTGGAGTAGTGCGAAGACCAGCCCATCCGCCGTTAATTCCGAAATCTCTAGGATTCATACTACCTCCAACAGCTGCGTGAATTAAAAAGGTAGCTCCACCGTAGTTCTGTGTTCTAAGTCCGTCGAAATTAATTGCAAAGATGTTTTCACTTGAAGCTGCATTTGAATTGTTGTCAGCTAAGAATAAATACTGATATGGAGCAGAAGCATTAATGCTATAAGGTCCATTTAAAACAGTAGCCAAAGCATCAACCGCTTCATTGTATTTTGAAGTACCCGTATAAACCTCGGCATTCATATACAATTTTGCTAATAGCATTGAAGCTGCTCCTTGATCTGCTCTTCCGTATTCATTCGATTTAGCAGCAGGTAACAAATCCTTAAGCTCAATTAATTCAGTTTCTAAGAAGGTGAATAAATCAGTTCTTGAAATCTGTGGAGGCAAAAAGGCTCCAATAGGATCTTCTTCCGTCACAAAAGGAACGTTTCCAAAAAGATCTAAGGCATGCCAATAACTTAAGGCTCTTAAAAAGCGTGCTTCTGCTCTATAAGTTTCAACCTCTGTTACTACGGATGATTCAGTTCCTCTTTGTGAGAGTTTTTCATCAGTAGTCTGTCTCAAAAATTCATTGCATATACTAATTTGATAAAAGATACGATCGTAAGTCGCTCTAATAAATTCATTAGAAGCATTCCAGTTTTGAGAATGGTAGTCTTTAATATTACCGTCATTCCAAGCAATTTTCGCTTCATCAGTTGAAAGCTCTTGTGCTTTCCAATACTGACGTAAATACTGTGAAAACCCTTCGTCTATTCCAGAGATATCTGGATTTCCTGCAGGTCCTTGTTGTCCTGAAACTGCTAATCCTGCATAAAGACGAGCTAAAAACATTTTGTAATTAGCTGTATCGTCAAAGAGGGTCTCAGCCGTCTCTTGATTTCTAGGTAATAACTCTTTTGAACATGAACTAATCAATGTAAGAGTCAATACCACTAAACTTATATATTTTAATGTGTTTTTCATCGTTTATCTTTTTATAGTTGAATATTTAATCCTACTAATACATTCATAGGTCTAGGGTATACATTACTGTCAATTCCTCCAGGTACTTCAGGATCAATTCCCTTGTAATTGGTAATGGTCAACATATTTTGAGCTGTGAGGTAAAGGTGTGTCTTCTCGGATACTTGATATCCAATGGTCAGGTTGTCCATTTTCAAATAAGAAGCATCTTGTAGATAGTAATCACTCCAATACTGTGCGTTTTCAAAATTGGTCACTAACAGATTAGAGGATGCATTTCTAACAAATCCATTTGCGAATACATCTTGAAGGAAGGCAGTAGAATAAACGTTATTGTAAACGTAATTTCCAATACTTCCTCTAAATGTTGCACTGAAATCGAATTTGCCATACTGCATGGTCGATGTCAATCCAAAATAGTAATCTGGATCTGCTTGATGATTGATGACTTTATCATCTTCATTAATGACTCCATCATCGTTTTGATCAACGTATACTCCTTCGAGAGCTTTCCCATTAGTGTCGTATACTTGTTGGTAAAGGAAGAATGAATTTGGCCATTGATTGTTCGCGTGTATTTGAACTGTGTTTCCAACACCCCCTGAAATTCCACCAGTTAACACCCCTTTAAAAGAAGGATCTTCATTTAAAGTAAGTTTTGTGATTTCTCTATTTTGGTAGGTGAAGTTAGCATCGATATTCCAAGTAATTTCATCGGTGTCAATAGCCTTGAAGTTAACAGATGTTTCTATCCCTTTAGAGCGCATTTCTCCAATATTGGTGGTAATACCATTTTCCAAATTAGATCCAGCTGCAGGAGTCACAAAATTCAAAAGATCTTTAGTGTACTTGTCATAAACATCTACAGAAGCTGTGATCTTATCATCTAAGATTCCAAAATCAACCCCTAAGTTGAGAGTAGTTGTTTCCTCCCATTTAATATCCGAGTTATACCCTTCTGGACGTAAGGTATAATAGAAGGTGTCTCCAAGTTGATACATCACTTTTTGATCTCCTAAGGTATAGAGTCCTAAGTATTCAAAATCATTGATTTCTTGCTGACCTGTAATCCCCCAACCTGCTCTAAACTTTAAGTTTGAGAACAACTCTTGACCTTTCATAAATTCCTCTTCACTAAGGGTCCAAGCTGCAGCTGCAGATGGGAAAATCCCCGTTTGATTGTCTGGACCAAATCTTGAAGAAGTATCCATACGAGTTGTAAAAGTTAAAGAGTAGCGATCTTTATAGGAATAAAACGCTCTAGCAAAGTAGGATTCAATCCAGTTTTCTGATGATAGGCCATTGTCCGTAGCGTATTGACTCTCATTTCCTTGTAAGTCGTTGTTGACATATCTTCCGTGTCTGTAAAATTGTTGGAAGGTATAACCAACTGTCGCATCCAATCTAGAATCAATTGAATCAAAAGTTTTAGTGTAGTTTAAGTAGCTATCTAAGAATCTACTCTTATTGATGCTTGAGTATTTTCCAATAAAACCATTAGAGTCTTCACTTCTATAATTACTCGCTGCTAATCCTCCAATTCTTGAAAGACCAACTTGTTCTGAATAATCAAAACCTGTATTTACCGTGAATTTTAAATCATCCGTAATACTGTAGGCTAAATTGACATTCCCTATATAACGATTGGTTGTAGCTTTATTACTTCTGTTGTACAACAAACCTACTGGGTTTTTTGGGGCCAATGTATTTGGAAGTCCGTTTTGATCTAACCACTCAAAGTACCCTCCGTAGATACTACCGTCTTTAACTGGACGAGTTGGATCAAAGTCTACTGCACTACCAATAGCTCCTTGATTCGCGTAATTATTAATCAGTTGAGAATTTTTGGAGTTAATTCTCACATCCAATTTGTCGTTTAACAATTTGGTTCCATAAACGAAACTCAAAGTGTTTTTGTTAAACTTATCCGTTTTTAAAACCCCTTCTTGAGTTACCTGGTTGATCGATACACGATAATCTGACTTTTCAGTACCTCCTGAAAAAGCTAAATCGTTGATGACTGAAAAACTCGTTCTGTAAATTTCATCTTGCCAATCGGTGTAGGTCTCTCCTAGAGAGTATCCATCAACTAAGATGGATTCCAACTGTGCTGGTTTTAATAATTCCAAGCGATTCACTGGATCGCTCACGGTTAATCGAGTAGAAAAAGTAGTACTCAAACCGGTATTCTTAGTCCCTTTCTTAGTAGTAATCATTAAGACTCCATTAGATCCTCTAGATCCGTAGATCGCAGTTGCTGAGGCATCTTTTAAAACGGTGAAGTCTTCTATGTCATTTGGGTTAATCGCGTTCAATCCTGCATTATTAACATCTAATGGTACTCCATCAACCACAATAAGTGGGTTGTTTGATGCGGAAAGAGAAGAACCTCCACGAATACGAATATTAAATGAACTACCTGCAGCACCTGATCCACTAGTAATTTGAACACCAGGAGTCTTTGCAGCAATCAATTGTTCAGGAGTTACAATGGCACCTTTATTAAAGGTTTCTGTAGATATTTTATCTACTGCTCCTGTCAAATCTTTTTTTCGTGCACTACCGTATCCGGTAAGCACCACCTCATCTAATTGATTCAAATCCTCTATGAGAATAATTTGAATCATGTCAGAAGTATTCACTTTTATTTTTTGAGTCACAAATCCAACATAGCTCACTATTAAAGTAGAACCATCTGGAATATCGCTCAGTGTGAAATTCCCATCAAAATCAGTCGCTCCACCAAGGTTTGTATTCTCGACGAGAATATTTACCCCAGGAATAGGCTGACCATTTACATCTTTCACATTTCCAACTACAGTTTGCTGTGCAAAAAGTGCAGTCGAAAACA
>DAIRFL010000271.1:0-1947 GCA_036795105.1 Flavobacteriaceae bacterium
ACCCAGGGAGAACTCGGAACTAGAGGATCGGTAGAAATTCGTCAACAAGAAAGTGCCGCTGCTTCTAAAATACTCGGAATAGCATATAGAGAGAATTTAAGTTTAGCTGATGGCTTCTTTTTAAACGACAAGGAGAGTCAGTTAAAAGTAATTAAAGCTATTCGCAAATACCAACCAGAGATTGTCCTCTGTAATGCGATAGATGATCGTCATATAGATCATGGAAAAGGTTCCAAATTAGTAAGTGATGCTTGTTTTTTAAGTGGGCTTAAAAAGATTGAAACAGAAGACCATGACGGTCCTCAACAGCAGTGGAGACCAAAACTAGTCTATCACTATATTCAATGGAAAAACATAGAACCTGACTTTGTAGTGGATGTCAGTGACACTATCGATCAGAAGATAGAATCCATTAAAGCTTATGCTTCTCAAATCTACAATCCCAATACGAAAGAGCCCAGTACACCTATTAGCAGTAAGAACTTTTTAGATTCAATTCAATACAGAGCAAAGGATCTCGGAAGACTTATTGGAGTAGAGGCAGCTGAAGGATTTACAGTAGAGCGATTTGTCGCTGTTAAATCAATAGACGATTTAATTTAAATTTCCTCAATTTTTTTTTGGGTTTAAAACTAAAAACATATTACATTTGCAATCGCTAAAATGGTGGTTGTAGCTCAGCTGGTTAGAGCGCTGGATTGTGGTTCCAGAGGTCGCCGGTTCGAACCCGGTCTTCCACCCAAACACAAAGCCTCCTATTTAGGGGGCTTTTTTTGTGACATCCCTATTCTTACTGATTTAAAAGGAACTCTGTAAACTCAAGTTCTTATCGATGTAACTTTTTTAAAATATCATTGTCTATTAGAGAGAAACGAAATATAGAAATGATGTATTTAAAAATGACAAAATCATTAGCAGTACTGTCACTAGTATTATTGACTACACTAGTATCTCACTCACAAGACTTAGAATCTCAAATTGACAGTGTTCTCACTACTGTGTTTAAAAACTCATATGAACCAGGAGCAGTCTTTTTAGTTGCAAAAGATGGTTTTCCAATTTACAGAAAAGCATTTGGTCAGTCTAATATTGAGCTCGACGTTAAAATGATTCCAGAAAATAGATTTCAGATAGGCTCGATGTCTAAACAATTTACTGCTATTTCTATTATTATTTTAGAAGAACAAGGAAAACTCAGTGTAAATGATCCGATCTCAAAATTTATCCCAGACTTCCCCAACGGAACCAATATCACCATACATCACTTACTGACTCATACTTCTGGTATCAAAGATTTTACTAGGATGAAATCAATTATGAGTATTGCAAAAAATGACCTTTTACCAAAAGAGTTAGTCGATATTTTTAAAGACGAAGCAGTGGATTTTTTACCAGGAGAACAATTTGCATACAATAATTCAGGCTATGTGGTATTGGGGTATATTATAGAGCTTGTTTCAGGAAAGTCTTATAAGGATTTTGTGGAAAGCAACATATTTGAAAAGCTTGAAATGACCAATTCACGATATGCAAGTGATCGAGACATCATTAAGAATAGAGCTTATGGTTATCACAATAGAGGAGGGTTTACAAATAAAATGCAGGTTAGTTTAAATATTCCTTATGCTTCAGGTTCTTTAATGTCTTCAGTAGATGATATGTTGAAATGGCAAATAGCTATAAATAATAATGTATTAATATCTGAAGCTTCTAAGAAGAGAGTATTCAGTCCTCATTCGTTAACTAATGGAGAACAAATTAGTTATGGATATGGATGGCATTTGAAAGATATTAAGGGTATACCTACAAGAGAACACGGTGGAAGTATATTTGGATTTAAATCAATGGGAGTCTATATCCCAAGCTTAGATGTTTATGTCGTAGGGCTTAGTAATTGTGATTGTAACTCACCTACAAAAATAACTAGAGATATAGCGTCATTAATTA
>DAIRFL010000272.1:0-1936 GCA_036795105.1 Flavobacteriaceae bacterium
AAATCTTATCGAATAATTTGTGCATTTTTTCTTGCTCTTCTTCAGCTAAAGCAGGTTCAACTAAGATTCTTCCAGAATGCTCATCAGTGATGATTTTCTTTCTAGAAGCAATTTCAACTTGAACCTGTGGAGGAATCGTAAAGAATGAACCTCCAGAAGCACCTCTTTCGATTGCTACTACTGCTAAACCATTTCTGGTTTTAGTTCTAATTCTCTGGTAAGCACTAATTAAGCGCTCTTCGATTTTACCCTGAAATTCTTCAGATTTCTTGAGGAGTTCAGCTTCTTCTTTTTCTGTTTCAGCTAAAATACTATTGAGTTCGTTCTTCTTGTGTCCTAAGTGCTCTTCTCTATTAGTGAGACGCTCCTTAGCCTGCTCAATAGCTTCTTTTTTGTGTTCGATTTGTGCCTTGAACTCTTTGATGTTCTTTTCAGCCAATTCGATTTCCAATTCTTGGAATTCAATTTCTTTAGATAGAGAATTGTATTCTCTATTGTTTCTTACGTTCTTTTGCTGCTCAGTGTATTTCTTGATTGCAGCCTTTGAATCATCAATTAAATTCTTCTTGTTAGATATCTCAACTTTGAGGGTATCTAAATCAGAATTTAATTTATCCAATCTCGTTTTTAATCCTGCTACTTCATCTTCAAGATCTTCAACTTCTAAAGGAAGTTCTCCACGAACATTTCTGATTTCGTCAATTCTTGAATCGATAAGTTGCAAATCGTACAGTGATCTTAACTTTTCTTCAACTGTAACTTCTTTCTTTTTTGCCATATTTAGTAATACTTAACTGGATTAGTTAGGGTCTCTGATAGAGTGGCTGCAAAATTAGGAATTTTTTTTGTAAGATACTCAACTAAAAGGTTTTTTGTAAACTGTTCACTTTCAAAATGTCCAATATCGGCTAAAAGGATGCTTCCTTCAGCCTTAAAAAAGTCGTGGTATTTAAGATCTGCAGTGACATAGGCGTCTGCTCCAGCTCTTTTTGCAGCTTCTATTGCAAAGGCTCCAGACCCTCCTAAAACGGCTACTTTTGAAATCATTTTATCTGTATAAGCAGAGTGTTTAATCACTTCGATGCCAAATTTTCCTTTGAGTTTCGATAAGAACTTGTGTTCGTTTATCGGTTTTTCTAAGGTTCCAATACGTCCCATCCCTACCTCTTGATGTGAATTATCGAGGCTGACAATGTCATAGGCTACTGTTTCATAAGGGTGTGACTCTTTTAAGGCGTGGATTACTGAGGCTTCCTTATCAGCTGTAAATACTAATTGAAGATGAACTTCATCCACCTTTTCAGATTGATTGTGACTTCCAAGGGTAGGATTAGAACCTTCAAGAGGGGTGAATTCCCCCTGTCCTTCAGTACTAAAACTACAATTTTGATAAGCTCCGATGGTTCCTGCACCAGCTTCATAAAGAGCTGTCTTTACTGTTTCTACACTTTCTTTTGGAATATAAGTGCTCAATTTCTTGATCAGACCTGTTTTAGGAATTAGTACCTGAACGTCGTTAAGTTTGAGTTTTTGAGCAATAACGGAATTAACTCCATCTTTTACATTGTCTAAGGCTGTGTGCATGCTGTAGATCGCAATATCGTTCTTGATCGCTTTAATGACGGTTTTAGTGACATAATCAGTAGGAGTAAGTTGCTTTAAGCCTCCAAAAATAATGGGGTGAAAACTGACGATGAGGTTGCAGTTTTTTTCAATAGCCTCATCTACAACAGCTTCTAAAGTGTCTAAGGTTACAAGAATCCCACTGACCTCTGTTTGTCGATCTCCGACCAATAGGCCGACATTGTCAAAATCCTCAGCGTAAGCTAGCGGAGCCAATTCTTCTAATAGTTGACATACATCTTTAACAATCATGCTTCTTTTTTTAGGTATAACAAATATAATTATTATAATTTCGTCATATGAAGCTTAGAAC
>DAIRFL010000040.1:0-11717 GCA_036795105.1 Flavobacteriaceae bacterium
TAAGTTCTTGTTTATTTTGAGAATTAACAGAAATTTGATCTAAAGAGTCAAATGCTCGAGAGGTATAATGCTCAATTAGTGATAAAGTTTTCTTTTTTGCTCCAGAATCATCAAAAATTGACTTAACTTCTTCAATTTTATGCTCAGAATCATCTCTTTTTTGATATAACTTCAATAATTCTTCCTTAAGATTTGAGTTGGAGCTCTTTAATGCTTCTATAAAGAGGATCGTTTTTTTATTATTAATGATGTCTCCTCCAATGCGTTTTCCGAAACTTTCAGCAGTTCCAAAACTGTCTAAATAATCGTCTTGTAATTGAAATGCGATTCCAAGATCAATTCCGAAATTATAAATCAATTCAGCATCTTTCTCACTAGCATTTGCAATAATTGCTCCCATTTTTAAAGAGGCTCCAAGAAGTACAGCGGTTTTCAAGCGAATCATTTCAATATACTGTTCTTTAGTCACCTCATTTGTGGTTTCAAAATCCACATCGTATTGCTGACCCTCACAAACTTCGATTGCAGTTTTACTAAGTAGTTGAGTTAATGGTTTAAATAATTCAGGAGGATAAACCTCTAATTGCTCGTAGGCCTTCACTAGTAGTGCATCACCTGATAAAATCCCCACATTTTCATTCCACTTCTTGTGAACCGTCTCCTTTCCTCTTCTAAGATCGGCCTGATCCATAATATCATCGTGAATTAGTGAAAAATTGTGAAAGTATTCAACTGCTAAGGCTGCATTCATCGACTTTTTTGCATCCTGATTAAACAGTTCACAACTCATCAAAGCCAAGATTGGACGAATTCGTTTACCTCCTATTGTTAGGATATAGCGCAAGGGATCGTATAACTCCTTCGGTTGCCTTGGAAAATCAGCTTGTTCAATCGCCTGATTGAAAAGCTCCTTTAATTCATTAATACTGTTCATCAATAGTTGATTTTAAACAAAAGTACACAAACTGGAATCAATCTGCTAGGGCATAAAAATTTCTCAATGTTAAAAATTCTTTAAACTTTGGAAACTTTACTAGTTTTATTAGTTTCCTAGACTTATATTTGCCCTCCAAATGAAGGATCAAATAGTACATAAGGCAACTGAGCTGTTTTTGAATTTCGGATTTAAAAGTGTCACCATGGATGATATTGCTAGGGAATTAGGGATGTCAAAGAAAACGATATATGTGCACTTTTCAAATAAAACAGCCTTGATTGAAACGGTGTCTGCTCAACTGTTTTGTACAATTCAAAGTGGAATTGATCTTATTTCATCACAGACTGCTGATCCAATTGAGGAATTGTTTAAAATCAAAGATTTTGTCAATGAAAACCTCAATAATGAGCAGTCCTCTCCTGTATTTCAATTACAGAAATACTATCCTAAACTCTTTAAAAACCTCATTAAACGACAACGTGAAATTGTCAAAAAAACAATTAGCGATAATATAAAAAGAGGGATTGAAATGGGATTATACCGAAAGAATCTCAATAAAGAATTTATCTGGCGAATCTATTTTGCTGGAATCAATATTATTAAAAACGACGATTTATTTCCATTGGATAACTTTCCAAAAAAGGAAGTAAACGTCCTTTATCTGGAATACCACCTAAGGGCACTGGTCACAGACAAGGGATTAACTAAATTAAACGATTTAACACACTGATGAAACACTTATTTACACTATTCATTAGTCTTATTAGCTTGGGACTTTTTGCTCAAGATCCAAATCAATTCAGTTTGAATGAGGCCTTGGATTTTGCTGTAGAGCACAATTCCAGTATGATTAATGCCAATCGAGACGTTCAGGCTGCCTATGCACAAAAATGGGCCACAATCGCATCTGGACTACCTCAGATAAGCGCAGCGGGTTCTTATCAAGATCAATTAAAACGTCCGGTGTCTTTATTGCCTGCTGAAATTTTTGGAGGTGAAGCTGGGACTTATATTCCTGTGACGTTCGGACAAAAGATGAATATGTCAGCATCTGCAACACTAAATCAAAAGATTTTTGACGGATCCTATATCGTCGGAGTACAGGCGATCAAAACCTATATCGACATCAGTGGAAATGCATTAAAAAAGACAAGGCAAGAAGTTAAAAAGTCAGTGGTTAATGCCTATGGAAATGTTTTATTAGTCAATGAATCAGCTGCTATTATTGCGAAGAATATCTCCAATTTAAAAGACAATGTAAATGAAGCTCAGCAACTCTTTAAGCAAGGATTTGTGGAAGAAGAACAATTGGAACAACTTCAAATCACTCTAGCTAATTTAGAGAGTCAAGAGCGCAATGTACAACGCCTACAATCGATCAGCCTACAGCTATTCAATTTGCTTTTAGGGCTTCCTCTAGAGCAAGAAACGCAGCTTTCAGACAATCTCGAACAATTAGCCGCTAAGAACTTATTAGAAGCTAAAGACGGTTTTGATTTTGTGCTTAAGGAAAATGTAGATTATCAAATCGCATTTAATTTAACGGAGCAAAAGAGATTAGAACTCAAATTGGAGTATTCTAAATTTCTCCCTTCCCTCAATGCATTTGTAAACTACTCTACCAATGCTTTTGGAAATGAATTTCAATTCTTTAATTCAGAACAAAATTGGTATGATGCCTCCATCTTTGGACTCAATTTGAACGTCCCCATCTTTTCATCTTTTATGAAAAGAGCTTATGCCAAGAAAGCTAAAATTGCCTTTGAACAATCCAAAACAGATTTAAATCAGGCCGAAAAACAATTGCGCTTAAAATATCAGCAAAGCAAGAGTCAATTTCAATTAGCTGCTGAAAATTATCAAACATCTAAGAGTAATTTGTCCTTAGCTGAGCGAATTGAAAAAAAGAATTCCATTAAGTACAAAGAAGGACTTATCAGTGGATTTGACTTGAGACAAGCACAATTACAACTCTATGAGGCTCAGCGTAGCTATTTAGAATCCATGCTTGAAGTTATCAATAGTAAAACAGAATTAGAAACCCTTACCGAAAAATAAAATCACTCCTAATAGATATGAAAAAATTACTATCCCTAAGTTTAATTGTTCTTTTTGCTGCCTGTGGCGGTAAACAAAACAAGTCCGTTGACGCTTTAATAGAGCAAGGAGATGTAAATGGCTTAAAAGCTGCTAAAGAAACTATAAATACGCAACAGATAGAGTTATCCAATCAGTTGTCGAAAATTGAAACGGCCATCGCTGATTTAGCACCTGAAAAAAACCTTCCTTTAGTTACTACCCAAGAGTTAGTTTCTGAAAAATTTGAACACTTTGTAGAGCTACAAGGGAATGTCACTACTAAAGAAAACATCATCATTTCGGCAGAATTAGCTGGAACCTTAAATAAGGTCTATGTCAACAAAGGTGATTGGGTTCAAAAAGGGGACCTACTCGCTGAAATAGATGCTGGTGGTATGGACAATCAATTAGAGCAATTAAGAGCTAGTGCGGCACTTGCCAAAACAACCTTTGATCGTCAATCGCGATTATGGGAGCAACAAATCGGTTCTGAAATTCAATACTTACAAGCTAAAACCCAATATGAAGCTCAAAAAAATGCTTTTGTGCAGATGGAAAAAATGCTTGCAAAGACAAGGGTTACCGCTCCTTTTTCTGGGATCATCGATCAGGTATTAGCAGATCCAGGTTCTTTGGTTGCACCGGGAATGGCTGGTCAATTGTTTAGACTGATCAATTTGTCAAATATGTATGTGGTGGTGGATGTTCCTGAGCGCTATATAGGAACTATTAAAAAAGGAAATACTGCATTTGTTCATATCGATGTATTGGGCAAAACACTTCCGACTTCTGTACGTGAGACTGGGAACTTTATCGCTCCTAGTAACCGAAGTTTTGAAGTTGAACTAGCGGTCCCTAATAAAGACAAGAGCATTAAACCAAATATCAATGCCAGAGTTTCTATCAATGACTACACCAGTGCTGAAGCTATTTTAATCCCGCAATCAGTGATTTCTGAAAATGCTGCTGGTCAACAATACGTATATGTGTTGAGTGATTATTCAAATGGTATTGGTACTGCAAAGAGAAGAATCATTGAAACTGGTGAAGCTTCTGAAACGGCTATCGAAATTCTTTCAGGTTTAGAGGCTGGAGAATCGATCATTGTCGAAGGTGCCAGAAGGTTAAAAGACGGTCAACGAATCAAAATAATAGACTAATCAGATGAGTAAAAATTTAAATAAGGTAGAAAAGCTCTTTAAGCCCTCTTCTTGGTCTATAGACAATCCTACCATTATATATGTAGTGATTGCAATACTCTTATTCAAAGGTATTTCAGCTTATTTTGAACTCCCAAGAGAGGCCTTCCCTGAGGTTAAAGAAAACAAGGTTTACGTTTCCATTCCTTACCCAGGAAACTCTGCTGAGGATATTGAGCGATTACTCATCGATCCCTTAGAAGATGAGCTCACCAATATTTCACATGTAGTTCAAACCAACTCTACCTCACAACAGGATTACGGTATGATCATCGTTGAATTTGATGAGACCATTCAAATGTTAGAAGCAAAACAGAAGGTAACCGATGAAGTAGATGCTAAAAAAGCAGGAGCGGATTGGCCTACCTTTAACGGGGCTAAAGTAGAACCAAACGTTTTTGAATTATCCCTTTCAGAAGAAATGCCGGTGATGAACATTAACATCACAGGAGATTTTCCACTAGAAACACTAAAGGAATACGGTGAATACTTAGAAGACAAAATAGAACAACTCCCTCAAATTAAGGATGTCGCTATTCGTGGGATCCAGGAAAAAGAGGTTGAGATTGCCATCGACATCTATAAGATGATCGCATCCAAAGTGAGCTTTAACGATGTTATTCAATCCATTGGAAATGGAAATATGACCGTCTCTGCAGGTAATCTAATCTCCAATGGTCAACACCGAACCATTCGTGTTATTGGTGAAATTGATTCCCCAGAGGATTTGAAAGATTTTGTTGTAAAATCAGAAGGTAAATCTATCTATTTATCGGACATCGCTCAGGTAAACTTTAGACCAAAAGATCGCACTTCTTACGCTCGAAAGTTTGACAAGGAAGTGGTGATGCTCGACATTAAAAAAAGAGCTGGAAAAAACACTATTGAAGCTTCAGATAAGATTCGTTCAATAATCAAAGAAGCAGAGCAAAAAGTATTCCCTCCAAGTGTAGAAGTGAGTATCTCAAACGATTTGTCGACGCAGACCTTAAATCAGGTAGACGACTTGGTCAACAATATCATCTTCGGTATTCTGCTCGTAGTTACGGTCTTGATGTTCTTCTTAGGATTTAGAAATGCCCTATTTGTAGGTTTTGCAATTCCGATGTCCATGTTTATGTCCTTTATGATTATCAGTCTTTTGGGCTATACCCTCAACACCATGATCTTATTTGGAATGGTGATGGGTCTTGGAATGCTTGTCGATAACGGTATTGTAGTAGTTGAAAATGTATACCGATTAATGGATGAAGGAATGTCTAGGGTTGAAGCTGCTAAGAGAGGAATTTCTGAAATAGCATTCCCTATTATCATTTCGACTGCAACCACTGTTGCTGCCTTTGTACCGCTTGGTCTATGGCCTGGTATTATGGGGAATTTTATGAAGTACTTCCCTATCACATTATCGGTGGTATTGGGGTCCTCCTTAGTTGTTGCAATCTTTATGAATTCGACTTTAGTGTCTCAATTTATGGATACTGCAGAAAAAGAACTCTCAAAAGAACGTCTGTACAAAATCTCTGGAGTATTAGGAGGTTCAGGAATACTAATCTTTTTACTCGGCGGTCCAATTAAAGGCCTTGGGACACTCTTAGTGGTTACAGGATTGATGTTCTGGGTATACAAATACCTCATTAAAAAATCAGCGACAAGGTTTCAGGCAACCTATTTGGTAAAGTTTGAAAACTTCTATGAAAAGCAGCTCAAAAGAGCCCTCAGAGGGAAAAACGTTTACTGGTATACAGGGATTACCTTTGCATTACTGATTGCTGCATTTATTGGATTTGGGATTTCGGTTGCAACCCAACGAACCAAAATTGAATTTTTTCCAGACAACAGACCAAATCAGATCATCACTTATATCGAATATCCTCAGGGTACAGCCATTGAAAAAACCAATGATATCACCTTGGAGATTGAAAAAGAATTCTACAAGGTATTGTTAGATCCAAAGTATTACGATGGAGATGAAAACTTTATGGTCGATTCATCGGTCTCACAAGTTGGAACTGGATCTGGAGATCCTCGTTCTGAGATGGGCTCTTCTGCAGAAACCCCACATCGTTCTAAAATAACCGCATCGCTTCGCGAGTATAAATACCGTCATGGATTTGATTCTGAAGCCTTGCGTAAAGACGTTCAAGACGCTCTTAGGGACAAGTTTCCTGGAGTAGAGATTTCGGTGACAAAAGATGCCATGGGTCCTCCAACTGGATACCCCGTTAATATCGAATTGCAGGGAGATGATTACGATGAGCTCATCGCCTCTGCCGAGCGAATGAGAAATTATATCAACGCTAGAAATATACCTGGTATTGAGGAACTAAAAATCAATGTCAACAAGAACAAGCCTGCCATGAAGGTTCTTGTAGATCGCAAAAAAGCAGGAGAACTCGGCGTTAAAGTTGGGCAGGTTGGAATGCAAATTCGTCAGTCCCTCTTCGGTGAAAAAGCAGGAGTTTACAAAGAAGATGGAGAGGATTACGACATCAATGTGCGTTTTAATGAAGATCTTCGTTATAATTCTTCGGCCTTGTTCAATCAAAATATCATCTTTAGAGATACTAAAGGACAGATAAAAGAAATTCCAATTTCAGCCCTGGCTACTAAACAAAACACAGCAGCCTTTAGTGCCATTAAGCACAAGGACGGAAATCGTGTCGTAACAGTCTATTCAGATTTAGAGCCTGGCTATACCGATGCTGCCGCTATTGTAGCTCAAATTCAACACGAAATGGAATCTTTTGATCAACTGTCTGAGGATATCAAAATAGATTATACAGGACAGTTAGAGGAGCAAAACAAGCAGATGAAATTCTTGATGGGAGCCTTCTTTACCGGTTTAGGATTAATCTTTTTGATCTTGATTTTCCAATTTAGTGGCATCTCCAAACCTTCTATTATCATGATCGCAGTATTCTTGAGTTTTATAGGTGTCTTTGGGGGAATAATTATTACAGGAAGACCCTTTGTGATCATGATGACCATGATGGGAATCATCTCCCTGGCTGGAATTGTAGTCAACAACGGTGTGGTGCTCTTGGATTACACCCAAATACTCATCGACCGTTATCTGTTAAAAAACAATCTTGATGCTCAAACACTATTGCCATTAGATACTGTAAAAGGGATTGTAGTTCAAGCTGGTAAAGCACGTCTAAGACCGGTTATCTTAACGGCAATTACTACAGTTCTTGGGCTGATTCCATTGGCTATTGGACTCAATATTAACTTCTTTAGTCTCTTCGAGCGATTCGATCCAGATATTTATATTGGGGGAGACAATGTGATGTTTTGGGGACCACTTGCGTGGACGGTTATTTACGGCCTGATCGTGGCAACCTTCCTCACCCTAATCATCGTTCCTACGCTCTTTTACATCTCCTATAGAATTAAATATGCGATGTTTAAAAACAGAAGACTCTCCTGAGTAAAAATACATTAGGAATCACAAATAAAGCAGGTCGATTGGCCTGCTTTTTTTTGTACTTTTGCATGCATAATTCAATAGTATGTATAGAGATCACAATTGCGGAGAATTAAATGCCGCTCATATTGGAAACGAAGTCAAACTTTCTGGATGGGTTCAAAAGGTCAGAGATAAAGGATTTATCTGTTGGGTGGACCTCAGAGACCGCTATGGTATGACACAGCTCATCTTCGACGCAGAGCGAACAGATGAACAAATTGTCACTGCCGCTAAAAACTTAGGTAGAGAAAGTGTCATTTCAATCAGTGGTACCGTCCTCAAAAGAGATGCGGCTAATCCAAAAATGTCCACTGGAGAAATTGAAATTTTAGTGAGTTCTTTAGAGGTGCTAAATCCTTCTAAGACCCCGCCTTTTACTATTGAAGATGAGTCTGATGGAGGTGATGACCTCAGAGCAAAGTACCGTTATTTAGACATTCGAAGAACACCGGTTCGAAATAACCTCATCTTTAGACATAAAGTGAGCATGGAGGTTCGAAACTACCTTTCCAATGCTGGTTTTATCGATGTTGAAACACCATATCTTATCAAATCAACTCCTGAAGGAGCTAGAGATTTTGTGGTTCCTTCTCGAATGAATGAAGGACAGTTTTACGCCCTTCCCCAATCCCCTCAAACCTTTAAACAACTCTTAATGGTCGGTGGAATGGACCGCTATTTTCAGATCGTTAAATGTTTTAGAGATGAGGATCTCAGAGCCGATCGTCAGCCAGAATTTACACAGATCGACTGTGAAATGGCCTTTGTAGAACAAGAAGATATCTTACAAACTTTTGAGGGACTTACCCGTCACTTACTCAAAGAAATAAAAGGGGTTGAGGTCGCTGAATTTCCGAGAATGCCCTATGAAGAGGCAATGAAACGCTATGGTAATGACAAACCGGACATTCGTTTTGGAATGGAGTTTGGAGAACTCAACGAAGTAGCTCAACACAAGGATTTCAATGTATTTAATTCTGCTGAACTCGTAGTGGGGATTGCAGTACCAAATGGAAATTCATACTCTAGAAAAGAAATTGACAAACTCATCGACTGGGTAAAACGCCCTCAAGTCGGAGCAAAAGGTATGGTCTATGTTCGCTGTAACGAAGACGGAAGCTTTAAGTCTTCTGTCGACAAGTTTTACGACGGAGAAGATTTACAAAAGTGGGCTGAAGCAACCGGAGCACAGGCAGGAGATTTAATCTGTGTGCTCTCAGGAGATACCAATAGCACCCGTGCTCAACTCTCAGCACTTCGTATGGAACTTGCCGAGCAATTAGGTCTTAGAAAGCCCGATGAATTTGCTCCGCTGTGGGTAGTGGACTTCCCACTCTTAGAACAGGATGAAGAAACTGGTCATTGGCATGCGATGCACCATCCTTTTACAGCGCCAAAACCAGAAGAAATGGATCTTTTAGATTCCAATCCAGGAGCCGTACACGCCAACGCATACGATTTGGTGCTCAATGGAAATGAAATTGGCGGAGGATCTATTCGTATTCACGATCGAGAGGTTCAAGAGCGCATGTTCAAATTATTAGGGTTTACAGAAGAGGAAGCACAGGCACAGTTCGGATTTTTGATGGATGCCTTCCAATACGGGGCACCACCACACGGTGGAATCGCTTTTGGTTTAGACCGCTTAGTTTCAATTCTTGGAGGACAAGAATCGATTCGTGATTTTATAGCCTTTCCAAAAAACAATGCAGGAAGAGATGTAATGATCGACGCACCAGCAACTTTAAGTGATGATCAATTAGATGAATTAAATCTGCGCATTACTAACGAAAACTAACTCCTCAATGGAGCAAAAGTTTACATATTATTTAAAGCGTTTACTCATTTGGAGAGCTAAACACATTTCAGAAAAACGCTTTATTCTAATTCTCTCGGGTGTCATTGGGTTCACCTCTGGAATTGGTGCAATGCTCCTAAAAAACCTCACGCACTTTATTCAATGGCTCCTCGAAGGCAAACTAGTAGAAGACGTACACAATGCCTTTTACTTTATTTTTCCACTGATTGGATTTGTACTCGCTTTTGCAGTGATGAAATACATCATCAAGCACAAAATATCTCACGGGATTCCAACCACCTTACACAGTATTTCTAAGGAAAAGGCAAAGATGAAGCGCTATCAAATGTTTGGCTCAATTCTGACAGCTCCAATCACCGTTGGATTTGGAGGTTCTGTTGGACTAGAGGGACCAACCGTTTCAACAGGAGCAGCGATTAGTTCCAATATCGCTCAGATGCTTCACATCAATCAAAAAAATAGAAACCTACTCATCGGTGCTGCTGCTGCCGGAGCCTTATCCTCTATCTTTAAAGCTCCAATTGCCGCCATCATTTTTGCAGTAGAGGTTTTTAGTTTGGATTTAACGGTTGTTTCCATGTTACCGCTTTTGATTGCATCCGTCTCAGCAATTCTGACTTCTTACCTCTTCTTTGGATCTCAAACCATTTTACCTTTTGAAATCACCCAAGGTTTTACAGCAAAGAACTTACCCTTCTATTTATTGTTAGGTGTCGCTACTGGATTGGTGTCTATCTATTTTACCTATATCTACGAGCGGATTCAAAATTTATTTGAGAAGCTTAAATCCACAAAATTAAAATTACTCATAGGAGGGGTCTCTCTTGGAGGAATCCTTTTTCTATTCCCTTCACTCTACGGTGAGGGATTTGAAGTCATCAACCAATTGCTCGAAGACAATTATAGCTTGGAACTCTTTAGCACTTTGGATTGGTTTTCACAAAGCGTTTACGGCATCTTAATTCTCTTATTGATTGTTGGGCTTTTAAAAATTGTTGCAACTTCGATCAGTTTTGGGGCTGGAGGTGTTGGTGGAATTTTTGCACCTACACTATTTATGGGAGCTGTTTTTGGCCACCTGGTCGCAAAACTCATTCAGATGACAGGGCTTTCATCTTCTGTTTCAACATCTAATTTTACCTTATTGGGAATGAGTGGGCTTATGGCAGGAGTCTTACACGCCCCACTGACAGCCATCTTCTTAATTGCTGAAGTTACTGGAGGATACGAACTCTTTATTCCGCTAATGATCACCTCAGCTATGGGTTATTCGATTACTAAGATGGTGATGCCACACTCGGTTTATGCAATGGAATTGGGAAGGCAGGGAGACCTCATTACACACGATAAAGATCACGCTGTACTCACCCTAATGGATATCGATTCGGTTATTGAAACTAACTTTATGCCGGTGCATCCAACAATGAATCTCGGTGAAATGATCGAATCTGCAGTGGTTAAATCCAAGCGCAATATCTTCCCAGTAATCGATCCAGACAACAAGCAGTTCTTGGGGGTGATTCTCTTAGATGACATTCGATCTAAGATGTTTAAACCTGAGCTTTACAATGAGATTTTTGTTGCAGAACTCATGCATGCAGCTCCCGATATCATCGATCTGGATAAGGATAAAATGACCTACATCATGGATAAATTTGAACGCTCTGGTGCATGGAATTTACCCATTGTCAAAAACGGAGTATACAAAGGCTTTATTTCAAAGTCGAAACTGCTTACTGCCTATAGAAGAAAACTCATTCACTTTACACGATAATGAAAAAACTACTCCTTTTTGTCGCGCTCTTATGCATCGCTAGCATCTTATACGGCTTCTCCATCAAAGATGGGCAAGAAACCACTGATGGTGATTTTTATATAGGGATCGGTACTGCAGTCCTCTTCCTTGTAATTATGCCTGTTTTCATATTTACTGCCTCCAAGGGGAAAAAGATGAAAGATTATACCCTGAGCAGAGAAAACATTGAAAAAATGAGAGAAAACCAAGAAAAAAGATAATTTTTTCGCATAATTTTTTCATTTTTTATAAAATAATCGTTGAGCCATTATTAAAAGCCTACATTTGCAGCATAATTTTTTAATATATTTTAATGACTGGAACAGTAAAATTTTTTAATGAATCTAAAGGTTATGGATTCATTACTAACGACGAAAACGGAAGCGATGTATTTGTACACGTAACTGCTTTAAACGGCA
>DAIRFL010000273.1:0-1905 GCA_036795105.1 Flavobacteriaceae bacterium
GTATTCCTTCAGGATTTGACAAACTCGATAAACTAACCTCGGGTTGGCAGCCCTCTGATTTAATTATTGTTGCTGCTCGTCCTGGTATGGGTAAAACAGCTCTTACCTTGTCAATGGCTCGAAACATTGCAGTGAATTCTAATATAGGTGTGGCCTTCTTCTCTCTAGAGATGTCATCGGTGCAGTTGATCACTCGTTTGATTTCCTCTGAAACTGGATTGTCTTCTGAGAAATTAAGAACTGGTAAACTTGAAAAACACGAATGGGAACAGCTCAATGTAAAAGTTAAGGCACTGGAATCAGCGCCACTTTATATCGATGATACCCCATCACTTTCAATATTTGATTTAAGAGCAAAGGCTCGACGTTTAGCTTCTCAAAAGGATATAAAGCTCATCGTTATCGACTACCTTCAATTGATGTCTGCAGGTGTGAGTACTAAAAGCGGAAACAGAGAGCAGGAAATTTCAACGATTTCTAGAAATTTAAAAGCCCTTGCTAAGGAATTAAATGTTCCTGTTATTGCACTTTCTCAGTTGTCTCGTGCTGTAGAAACAAGAGGAGGATCAAAACGCCCTGTTTTATCTGACTTAAGGGAGTCTGGTGCGATTGAGCAGGATGCTGATATCGTTTCCTTTATTTATAGACCAGAGTATTATAAAATAGAAGAATGGGACGATGAAGAGCGTTCACCAACAGCAGGTCAAGCAGAATTTATCGTAGCAAAGCACCGTAATGGTGGTTTAGATGAAATCCGTTTGAAGTTTATCGGAAGCCTCGGTAAGTTTGACAATTTAGACACCTTTGACTCACCTTTTGAGTTTCAATCTAAGATGAATGCCAACGAGGAAAATCCATTTAGAACAAAAGACTATCCATCTGCAAACGACGCCTTTGACGGTGATGATGATTCTGATGTTCCGTTCTAAGAGAGGTCTCTAATTAATTTTTCAAGTACTTTTTCAACTCCGTACTCATTGTTGGACAGTGTTGTATGTGTAGCCTTTTCTAATAGATTTGGATGAGAATTAGCCATTGCAATTGAGTATTTGGCCTGTTCAAACATTTCTAAATCATTGTTGTAATCACCAAAAACCAAGGTCTCTTCTGCGCTAATTCCTAAGTGTTCTTGTAATCTGTTTAGGGCGTACCCCTTATTGCAGTTTAAGTGCGATAGATCAACCCAATTCGGTCCTGATATCTTAACCTGAAGTCGGTCCTCGAACTGTTTTACTTTAGGATATATATTTTTTTCAGAACCATCGATATGATAGAGTGCTATCTTGATGATTTCTTCTGGACATTCTTTTAAAGAATCGATATAGTTTGTCGAAGTATAGTATTCATCGACAAACTTTTTGAAGTGCTTTTGATCAGAGCGAATATAAGCGCTATTTCTAGTGCAGAGCACTGTGTTGATTTCTGGATGTGACTCTAATAGGTCAAGAGGTTGTTCTATTAGTTCTTTAGGAAATGCAATTGAGAGTAATTCTCTGTGATCTTTTTTGATCATTCCACCGTTTTCAGCAATAAAGTAGGTGTGATCAAAAATGGGACGTAGCTTTTCAACAATAGAATCGTACTGTCGACCACTTGCAGCTACAAACACTACTTCTTTATTTTTTAATTCCTCAAAGAGTTCAAAAAAGTAATCACTAACCTTGTGTTCACTATTGAGTAGCGTACCATCCATATCGGTTACTACCATTTTTGTCTTCGAAAAATCAGGAAAATTCATGGAAATTATTTTAAGTGTGAAGATAAAAAAAACCCGCACAATGTACGGGTTTTTATAAGTGAGTTCAATCAGAGTTATTATTTAACTTTTTCTACTACTGCTTTAAAAGCTTCTGGGTTGTTCATAGCTAAATCTGCTAAAACCTTACGGTTTAATTCGATATTATT
>DAIRFL010000274.1:0-1899 GCA_036795105.1 Flavobacteriaceae bacterium
GGTGTATATTTGTAAATACTATTTATCATTATGGGGAGAGAAAAGCCGGTATTATTACCAAAACATAAGAAATTATTGAAAGAATTGGGAGAGAACATCAAACTAGCCCGATTGAGAAGGAAATTCAGTACAGAGCAAGTATCTGAACGGGCAAATATTAGCCGACCAACACTTCATTCTATAGAAAAAGGTTCAGAAAGTGTGAGTATAGGACTGTATTTACAGGTTCTTATTGTATTAGGACTTGAAAAGGATCTTTTAATGATCGCTAAAGATGATGAGTTAGGAAGAAAATTGCAGGATATCGATTTAAGTACAAAGGAACGCGCTCCGAAAAGAAAGTAAGTCATGGCTAAGACAGATAAAAAGAGGAAGATACATGTTTATGCAGATTGGCACGGATTAAATGGTCCTGAGTATATGGGTGAGCTGCATGCAGAACTTATGAGAGGAAAGGAACTATTTTCGTTTGAATATGACACTAATTGGCTAAAATCAGGACAGGCTCAATTGCTTGATCCTGACTTACAATTGTATACCGGGATGCAATACCTCAACAATCAGAATAAAAGTAATTTCGGAATGTTTTTGGATTCTTCTCCAGATAGATGGGGGCGTATTTTGATGCGAAGAAGAGAAGCAGCATTAGCACGACTAGAAAAAAGACCTGAACAAAATTTATTTGAAACGGATTACTTATTGGGTGTATATGATACTCACCGTATGGGAGGTTTGAGATTCAAATTAGAACCTGAAGGACCGTTCTTGAATAACAACAAGGAAATGGCCAGTCCACCTTGGACATCTATTCGAGAATTGGAACAAATTAGTTTGCGCTTGGAGGATGATGATGTGATTAATGATCCTGAATACATGAAATGGTTAAATATGTTGGTTTCACCTGGTTCTTCTCTAGGTGGTGCGCGACCTAAAGCGAGTGTGTTGGATAATGAGAACCGTTTATGGATTGCAAAGTTTCCTAGTAAGAACGATCAATCAGATATTGGAGGTTGGGAAATTGTGACGTATGAGCTAGCTATAGCTGCAGGTCTGAATATGGCTGAAGCAATGGCAAAAAAGTTTACTAGTATCAATCATACTTTTTTAACCAAAAGATTCGATCGAACTAAAGATGGAGAACGGATTCATTTTGCATCTGCAATGACATTATTGGGGCGTATTGATGGTGAGAATTTTAGCGAGGGTGTTAGTTATTTAGAATTAGTTGATTTTATCACGACCAAAGGTGCAAATGTGAATAAAGATCTTGAACAGCTTTGGAGAAGGATTGTTTTCAGTATTTGTGTTTCGAATACAGATGATCATTTAAGAAATCATGGATTTATTTTAACCCCCAGAGGTTGGATTTTATCTCCAGCATATGATATTAATCCAGTCGAAACAGGTACTGGATTAAAATTAAATATTTCAGAGAATGATAATTCACTTGATTTAAATTTGGCTTTAGAGGTTTGCTCTTACTTCAGATTAAAAGAAAGTCGAGCGAATGAAATTATCAAAGAAGTCAAAGCTTCGGTTCGAAGTTGGAGAGAAGTTGCAGCCAAATATGGAATGTCCAATGTTGAGCAGGAATTGAAATCAAGAGCTTTTCAGCTAGCAGATCGACATTGATTAAAAAACTGTCAACCTAATTTAGGACGATCACTTTCTTTTAAAACATGTTTTGAGAGCTATATAAAAAACAAAAAACCCTTGAAAATCAAATGATTAACAAGGGTTGTTGTACACCTTTCGTTTCCATTCTCGAACTCTTTTTATCAGAACCTAGTGAATCTCTATAGTTTGAAAGAATCACTTATAAAGGCTGGTTTAGCTGATAATTCTGGTTTGCCCCTTGTAAACACTAATAATGACAGAATATTACAATTACCTCAAGGA
>DAIRFL010000275.1:0-1896 GCA_036795105.1 Flavobacteriaceae bacterium
TCGATTATTAGCTGCCCTCAATGTGGTTTTTCGAAAGAAGAACAAATGCCCACAGATGCTTGTCAATTTTTTTATGAGTGTTCGAACTGCAAGAAAACAATTGTGCCTAAACCAGGTGATTGTTGTGTTTATTGTAGTTATGGTTCTGTTCCATGTCCACTGATACAAAATTCACAATCTTCATGTTGTTGAATAGGGTTTCTAGCTAAAAGATTGAAGAATACTTCGTGAATTTCCAACTGAAATCATTTAATAATGGAAGTAAAATTAGGTCTAAAAGAAAACTGGAAACAGTTTAGCATATTAGTTATTGTCAACGCATTTGTTGGAGGAATGGTAGGAATAGAGCGTTCTATTCTACCTCAAATTGCAGCTGATGAATTTGGGATGTTAGTTAAAACTGCAATTCTTTCATTCATCGTTGTTTTTGGTATAACCAAAGCAATTACCAATTATTATACGGGAGTTTTAGCAAATAAGGTTGGTAGAAAAAACCTGCTCATTATCGGTTGGATTATTGCACTTCCCATTCCATTTATTTTAATGTATGCCCCCAATTGGAATTGGATTGTCTTTGCCAATGTGCTTCTTGGAATCAATCAAGGCCTCACTTGGTCGAGTACCGTAGTGATGAAAATTGATTTAGTGGGTGAAAAAAACAGGGGACTAGCAATGGGAATTAATGAATCAGCTGGTTATTTAGCTGTAGGTGGAGTTGCCTTTTTAACAGGATGGATTGCGAGTGAATACGGTTTACGCCCTTATCCCTTTTACTTAGGAGTTGGATTTGCAATCTTAGGTTTAATAGCTTCTTGGCTCTTAGTCAAAGACACCATACATCACCTTAAGAGCGAACAAACGGTCTCAAAAGTTCCTTTGCTCTCCAATGTATTTTGGGAGACCACATGGAAAAATCCCAATTTAGGATCAGTATCTCAGGCAGGATTAGTGAACAACCTCAATGATGGTATGGTATGGGGTTTGTTTCCACTGCTTTTGGCAACTAGAGGTTTTTCAATCGAAGAAATTGGAATCATAGTCGCTGTCTACCCCTCTGTTTGGGGACTAGGACAATTGTTTACAGGTAAACTCGCCGATCTGTTTCAAAAAAAATTGCTCTTGTTTTGGGGGATGTTCCTCCAGGCACTCGCTCTACTGGTGATGCTAAAAGCGACGAGTTTTAGTCATTTTGTGTTGTTGTCCGTTGTCTTAGGTTTGGGAACCGCACTCGTCTATCCTACATTTTTGGCTGCAGTTGCTGATTATACACATCCTACTCAACGAGCAAAAAGCATCGGAATTTTTAGACTTTGGAGAGATTTAGGCTATGCCGTTGGAGCAGTTATTACTGGTATCATTGCCGATACCTTGGGACTCTTAACTTCGGTTGGAACCATTGCCTCTTTGACCTTAATTTCTGCATTAATCATCTTAATTAGAATGAATAAAACTCCTAGGAATTAATGGTTTATATCTGTAATTTTATGGTATTATGACTCACGAATTTAAATCCATAGTAGAACAAGCTAAGAAGTGGCAAAAGGAAGGAATAACATCTGTTTTAGCCACTGTTGTCGATTTAGAAGGTTCTTCCTATAGAAGACCTGGAGTTCAAATGCTTTTAAACGAAAATGGATCAGCTGTTGGAGCGGTGAGTGGAGGCTGTGTAGAAAAGGAAGTTCACTATCAGACTCAGTCTGTTTTTAAAGATCAAAAGCCCAAAATGATGACCTATGACGGTACTCTTAGATTGGGCTGTGAAGGAATCATCTATGTGCTTTTGGAGCCTTTTGAGGTTTCAGAGGAATTTTTAAACGCTTTTGAAGATGCATTAGGAAAGAGGTCATCAATGAGTATTGAAGCCTCCTATAAAAAAGAATTTGGGGTGTTTGAGGG
>DAIRFL010000276.1:0-1895 GCA_036795105.1 Flavobacteriaceae bacterium
CTGTCATATGATGCAATTGATACTCCATCGATTTTAACATCGACAGTACTCAATTCAATATCATCAGTAGTTTCGAATTTAATAGTAATGGTCGCAAATTCCTCAGGAACTCTGATAAAAGTACCTTCTGTTGGATAGCTGATCACTAATTCAGGGGCTGAAGCATCAGCTCCTGGAGCAATTTCAGTAATCGGATCTAAATCATAATCACATGATAGAAGCGATACTGCTGCTAGTATTGAAAATATATATTTTAATTGTTTCATGGTCTTTATGGTTTAATTAGTTCTGTAAAGCTGGTAATAAATCTACCTGTGCCTGTGGATATGGGAAATAACGTTTGCTATCGTCGTAGTTTGCACCATTTTGATTTAAATGAGAGGTGTTACCTGTACGAACAGAATCGTAAAAACGATCTCCCCATTCCATTGCGAGCTCTGCAAGTTTTTCTTCCATAACATCTGAAGAAGTCACTCCAGATAATGGAGCCATTCCTGCTCTAGATCTTACTGCGTTTACAGCTTGATCTGCAGTCATACCACTTCCACTTGCACCATTAGTCAATGCTTCCGCATGCATCAATAATACTTCAGCGTATCGAAGCACTGGAAAGTTCTTGTTTGATCCGTAAGAAGTTCTTCCTGGGATTAAATAAGAAGATGGCATATAGTGTTTTCCTGAAGCATACATTGCTCTTGGATAATCCTGATAAGTATCTCCATAAGGAGTTGTATTTGAGATATAAGAAGGTAGTGAATAACCATCAGCCTCTAACTCAGTCATTCCTCTAGGAGTAAAGAGTACAGAAGCAACAAGACGCTCTTCTTCTCCTCTATCTAACATGAATTTGATGTATTCTTTAGATGGTTCCCAGAATCCCCATCCTCCACCAGCACCAGATACTGCTGGAGTCCATTTTTGTGGACCGTAGAAGGCGAATAAGTGATAAGAACGGTCACCTGAACCTTGGTTGTAATCAGAGTGCTGCATTTCCAAAAGCATTTCGTCAGAAAGCTTCCCTTCTAATTTAAATGCCTCAGAGAAATCCTCTACTAATGAGAATCCACCATTAGCGATGATCTGTGATGTTGCATCAACTACAGATTGATAATCATTAAGTTCTAAACTCACCTTTGCTTTTAGTGCTAAAGCAGTTGCCTTAGTGACACCACCTTTAATATCGGTACGTTGATTAGGTCTTCCCTCTGGAAGATTTGGAATAGCCTCATCTAAAAGTGTTTGTAGATAAGCAAAAACCTCATCTCTTGGAGTTAACTCAGCCACTAATAAATCAGATGGTGATGAAGTGGTTGGAATTAAGATATCACCCCAAGCTCTACCTAATTGCAGTAAGAAAAAGGCTTTTAAGGTTTTAATTTCTGCTACGTATTGTTCTGCTTTTGAAGCAGAAGCACCAGCCTCCATATAATTGTACACCTCGTCAATAGCAACTTGCATTTTATAGACATCTCTGTACAAAGCTTCCCAAACAGAATTTAACATCCAAAAATCCTTGTTGTAATTACTAAAGTCATCGATGGCTTTAAGGTCTTTTTGATCTCCTAGTCCACCTTTGTTTACATCATCTCCACGGACAGCTAATAATGGATTTTCTTGCCATCCCATATTCGAGAAATTAGCATAGGCTCCGATCAGAGGTAAGATCATATTGTCAGAAATACTATAATCAGTAGTTTCTGTAAATGCTTTGTTTTCAGGGAGCTCATTTACAACATCAGTACATGAGATTGTCAAGGTTAATGCCCCCAATGCTAAAGCGAAACTTTTGAATAATTTATTTTTCATTTTGTTTTCGTTTTAAGATTAAAATTTGAGGTTAACTCCCAATGTAAATACAGCAGGTATTGGATAAGTTTGATTATCGATACCGTTAG
>DAIRFL010000041.1:0-11645 GCA_036795105.1 Flavobacteriaceae bacterium
CGGAAAAGAAAAAGAAGTACTCATCGATCAATTTAGAGATGGTCGTTATGAAACAACCTATAACAAGGTTCAATTAAATCTAATCGGATTGCCTTTTGAGCTTAAAAATGTAACCGTTGACACTGAAGAAGTGTCCTTATCAGACTTAAATTACAACAAAGAAAAACAATCGATTGAAGTGGATGCAAATTTCCATTCAATCATCATCAAATAAAAAATAGAATTATGGCAATTACAAAACAATTTTTAAAGACAAAACCAGTATGTAAAATCACTTTTAATATTCCAGCTGAAGCTGAGAAATTATCTGTGGTTGGAGATTTCAACAATTGGGATTTATCAGCGAATCCATTAAAGAAATTAAAGAATGGAAACTTTAAGGGAACTCTTAATTTAGAAAAGGGTCAATCTTATGAGTTTAAATACGTAGCTGATGCACAAAACTACTTCAACGACGAACAAGCAGATTCGTATCAATTTAACGAATACGCAGGTTCTGAGAACGGAGTTTTAAACCTATAAGCACAGCGGTAATCTGATTAGAAACCACCCATCGGGGTGGTTTTTTGTTTAATGAGACTTCTACTTAAAAAGCTCTGAAGACAAATAACGATCTCCTCGATCACAAATGATGACAACAACAGTTCCTGAGTCTAAAGTGTCGATGAGTTTTAATGCTGCACATACGGCACCTCCACTACTCATACCTGCAAAGATTCCTTCTTTTTGGGCAAGAGCTTTAGTAGTAGCTGCTGCTTCGATGTCTGTCACTTCGATGATTTGATCGACTTTATCAGCATTGAATATTTTTGGAAGGTATGCTGTAGGCCATTTTCTGATTCCTGGTATTTTAGCTCCATCAGAGGGTTGAACTCCCACAATTTGAACTTCTTGGCGATGTTCTTTAAGGTAGGTGCTGGTTCCCATAATCGTTCCTGTGGTACCCATAGCCGACACAAAATGAGTGACTCTTCCTTGGGTGTCCTGCCAAATTTCAGGACCTGTGGTATGGTAATGCGCCCTCCAGTTGTCGTCATTGGCGAACTGATTAAACGAGTAGTAGCCATGGTTTTCAACCTTGTCTAGAGCGTAATCTCGAGCTCCTTCAATACCAACCGATTCAGGGGTGAGAGTGACTTTAGCTCCGTAAGCTCTCATGGTTTTAACTCTTTCAATAGTGCTGTTCTCAGGCATGACAAGCTCCATATCTAATCCATAGATGGAGGCCATCATAGCAAGTGCAATTCCGGTATTTCCACTAGTGGCTTCGATGAGTTTTGTGTCTTTAGTGATGTCTCCTCTTTTCATGGCTTCACTAATCATAAAATACGCAGCTCGATCTTTGACACTTCCACCTGGATTAGTTCCTTCAAGCTTAAAAAGCAGCTTGACATTTGGATTGGTGTTTAAATTTTTGGACTCAACTAATGGAGTATTTCCAATTAAGTGTTCTAAACTATTAGCCATTGTTTTTAATTTGAATTTCAGGTTTGTGAAAGACCATTGAGTTTGGTGCAATGGAGGAGGTGACCCAGGCATTTCCGCCGATGACGGTATTGGCTCCTATAGTCGTATTGCCCCCTAAAATGGTTGCATTGGCATAGATGGTGACACCACTTTCGATCGTCGGATGCCTTTTGTTGTTAGCCATGTCCTTGTCGACAGAAAGCGCTCCAAGGGTTACGCCTTGATAAATTTTCACATGATCTTTGATGAGGGTAGTTTCACCGATAACCACACCAGTTGCGTGATCGATAAAAAAGTATTCTCCTATTTGAGCTCCAGGATTAATATCCACTCCTGTTTTGGAGTGAGCAAACTCAGTCATCAATCTCGGAACTAGTGGAAAATTCATTTTGTAAAGAGGATGTGCTAAACGGTAGATTGCGATGGCGTAAAAGCCAGGATAAGCCAAATAGATTTCCTGTATGGACTTTGAGGCAGGATCTCCTTCTAAGATGGCCTCTGCGTCCTTATTGAGCTTGTCGAGTATATTTGGAAGACAATTGAGATAATCTTCCCATATCTCAGCACAGGGTTTTTCTTTTTTCCAGCATGAGAGTTTGACGAGTTCTTCAAAAGTCTCTGCCAATTCTTCGATATGGTCTTCGGCAAGGGTGCCTGTATCAAAAAGAGTGTTGTACAAAAGCTCGGTAAAACGCTCAACTTCTTTTTTGATTTTGATTCGAAGATTGGGAGTTTTTTTATTGGCTTTAATTTCAGAGATGATATTGGTGTAATCCATAATGCAGTATTGACCTACAAAGATACTTATTTAGATGTCTTAAAAACTTAAGGATTTGTTATAAAAAGGTCTTATCTTCATGGCAAATGTCCTTCTATGCCTAAAATGAAATTGTTACTTATAGCAGTAGGAATACTGTTAGTTTCATGTGAAAAAAACCAAAAAGAATCTTTTGAAAAGTTTAACAGTTGGGAGCATTATGCCGGAACACCATCAGGAGTTCGGTACTCATCATTGACAGAGCTCACTACTGAAAATGTAAAGAAACTGACAAAAGTTTGGGAGTATAGCTCTAATGATAAGGACGAGCAAAATCGTTCTCAAAATCAATGTAATCCCATCATTGTTAATGGTGTGATGTACGGTACTTCTCCACAGTCAAAACTCCTAGCTTTAAATGCAGCAACTGGAGAAGAACTATGGGTGTTTGATCCAGCCTCAATTGATGAGCAATTAAACGTGGATCCGATGCGTTTTTACAAAGTCAATAGAGGAGTGGCATATTGGAAACAGGGTGAAGACCAGCGATTGTTTTACAATGTAGGACGTCATATTTATGCTATAGATCTCAAAACAGGAACGCTGATAAAGAGTTTTGGAGACAATGGAAGAATCGATTTGCAATTAGGTTTAGGAAGAGACCCAAAGACTTTTAATCCATTTGTAGCGAGTACCACACCTCCAGTCATTTATAAAAATCTACTCATCAGCGGGTCTCGCGTTGCTGAATCCATAGATGCTGCTCCAGGACATATCAGGGCCTATGATGTCATCAGTGGAGCGCAAGAGTGGATCTTTCATACGATTCCTCATCCAGGAGAAGCCAATTATGAAACATGGCCCGATGCTAAGGCCTATGAAAAATTAGGTGGGGCTAATAATTGGGCGGGAATGTCAGTAGATCACCAAAGAGGAGTGGTGTATGTACCCTTGGGTTCAGTATCTGGTGATTTTTACGGAGGGTTTAGAGAAGGTTCTAATCTTTACGGAAATTCACTAGTTGCTTTAAATGCAGCAAATGGGGAGTACTTATGGCACTATCAAACTGTGCACCACGATCTATGGGATCGCGATCTCCCTGCTAATCCCAACTTATTCTCCATGGAAATAGATGGTAAAATGACTGATGTGGTCGCTCAAATTACCAAACAGGGATATGTGTTTTTGTTCGATAGAGAAAGCGGTCAATCCGTTTTTGAAATAGAGGAAAAAGAAGTTCCAATTCACGGATTAGAAGGGGAAGAAGTTTGGCCAACACAACCCATTCCAAAACTTCCAGAGCCTTTTGCGGATCAGTATTTTTCAAGAGATGAGGTAGGTGGTTTGGATTCTTTAGAACATCAGAAACTGTTGTCTATTTACGACAAGGTGCCTTATAACAAACTTTTTGATCCACCATCTATAGCGGGTAATTGGATATTTCCAGGATTTGACGGAGGTGGTGAATGGGGTGGTGCAGCAGTCGATATAGAAGAGGAGATTCTGTACATCAATGCTACTCGTTTACCCTGGCTTATGGAAATGGTAGCAGTCGATCAAAACACAGAACATATGAGTCTTGGGCAGCGAACCTATCATACTAATTGTGTGGCTTGTCACGGGACTAATCTAGAAGGAAGAGGGGAAGATTATCCTTCTTTAATTGATGTTTTTGATCGATTAAGCGAGTCAGAAATACGATCGACTATCGATAATGGACTCAATATGATGCCTTCCTTTGCCGGAATATCTGAAACGGACAAAAAGGCCCTATTGGAGTATATCAAAGCTCCTGAAATGATTAAAGAATCAAAGGAGCCAACAAGTGTAAATGAGGTGAATGGATTAAAAGTGCCTTATAGGATGAATGGTTACAATCGATTTTTAGACAAGGATGGCTATCCTGGAATTAAACCTCCTTGGGGAACCTTAAATGCGGTAGATCTTAAAACGGGGAAACTCCTTTGGAAGGTGCCTCTTGGAAATCATAAAGAAGTGTCTATTGAGGGAGTAGATCAAACAGGAACGGAGAATTACGGAGGACCCTTAGTCACCAAAGGAGGATTGGTGATTATTGGAGCTACAAAAGATTCTAAAATTCACGCCTTTGACAAAACAACTGGAGAACTGCTTTGGGAAGCTGATTTGCCTGCTCCTGCCTATGCTACTCCAGCGACCTATTCAGTTAATGGAAAACAATATGTCGTTATCGCATGTGGAGGTGGTAAAATAGGTTCGCCTTCTGGGGATTCATATGTGGCATTTGCATTAGATTAAAAAAGAATAATATGAGAATAAAACAGCTTTTATCAATTTTTTTGATTGGATTAAGTATAAGTATATCAGCTCAAGACTATTTGGCATTGGGGGATAGTTATACCATTGGAGAAAGCGTCCTAGAGTCTGAGCGTTGGCCAAATCAATTAGCACAGGAATTAGAGGGAACCTCATTAGGAGTCGATACGGTTACGATTATCGCTAAAACAGGATGGACCACTGCAGAGCTAATAGAAGGGATAAAAATCTCAAAAAATACCAATCAGTATGATTTAGTATCACTACTCATTGGAGTTAACAATCAATACCGAGGCCAATCCATCGAGCGTTTTGAAAAAGAGCTTGTAGCACTTATTCAAACTGCGATTGAATATTCTAAGACTGGATCGAAAGCGGTCTTTTTAGTTTCCATTCCCGATTGGGGAGTCACTCCCTTTGCAAAAGATCGAAATAGAACTCAAATTGCAAAAGAGATCGATGCGTTTAATGCAGTGATTTCTAAACAAGCAAAGAATTTTAAACTTCCTTTTATAGATATTACTCCAATTTCAAAAGGGGCTTCTAGTGATTTGAGTCTACTAGCTGAAGATCAATTGCACCCCTCTGGGAAAATGTATAACTTATGGGTCCAGAAGATTAAAAGTGAACTCCTTAAAACCAAGCGATGAAAGCGCTATTAGATCAGGCTAGAATATTAGATCAAGAAGATGAATTAGCATCCTTTTCAGAGCAGTTCGTTCCAGGTAATTACGATATCTATTTAGACGGAAACTCCTTGGGTAAACTACCAAAAAAGACAGTGGACCGAATTAAGACTACCGTGGAACAGCAGTGGGGAGATCAGTTGATCAATTCATGGAATGCACATTGGTTGGACTTGCCCAATCGATTGGCTTCAGATATGGAGCAACTCATCAGGGCAACGAAAGGATCGGTTTATATTGGGGAATCTACCTCAGTTAATCTTTACAAACTAGTATTGGGATTGGTATTGTCGAATCGCTATGAAAAAAACCTCTCTACTGATTTGCTTAATTTCCCCTCTGACAATTATATCTTAGAAGGTATTGCTGAGCAGCAAGGGGCTTCCTATCACTTGATTCATTACCCCACTTATATCGAAGCAGATCTCCAACTTCTCAAGACTCATATAGCCTCTAATCCAGGGATTATTTGCCTGAGTATGGTGAGTTTTAAGAGCGCCTATTACTATCCTGTTAAAGAGCTTAATGATTGGGCAAAAAACCATCAGAGCATCATTGTGTGGGATATGAGTCATGCGGTAGGTATCTGTGATGTGGACTGTAAAAAAATGAAAATTAGGGCAGCTGTGGGCTGCAGTTATAAGTATCTCAATGGTGGCCCAGGTGCTCCTGCATTTTTAATGTTAGATCACGAATTACTCGAAGGAGTTGGAAATCCTATTCAAGGTTGGTTTGGTCATCAAAAACCTTTTGAGTTCAATTTGGAATACGATCAAGAAATAAGCATTAATCGCTTCGCCAATGGGACCCCTTCAATTATAAGTATGGCTGCTCTCGAGATAGGATTGAGGGTTTCATTACAAGCTGGAATTTCAACAATTGCCAAAAAGAACAAGAGACAAATACAATTTTTAATCGAAGCGGTAAAAAAAGAGCTTTTAGCTCTAGACTTTGAATTAATCTGTCCAGATTCAATGGATCGAATCGGAGGACACTTATCCATTGCACATCCTCAGGCCAAGGCTATTGTCGAAGTACTTAAATCTGGAGCTAAAAATCACCCTTCGGTATTACCTGATTTTAGACCTCCAAACTTAATTCGATTAGGAGTCGCATCCCTTTATGTATCCTATGAAGACCTGGTTCAAACAGTAGCTTTTTTAAAAGACATTGTTGTAACAAAAATGTATAAAAATGTTGAGACCCAAAATCATATTGTTCCCTAAGCCCCTTTTAATTATATTGCTATACTATTAACCCTCTAATAATTACCTCAAAAATGATGAAAAGAATTCAAAAATTAATCTTATTACTAGCGGTCCTCAGTTCAATGCAACTCATGGCTCAATCACAATCAGAACTAATAGGACGTTGGGACCTCACACTGAGTAGTGGTGATCAAGAATACCCTGCGTGGATGGAAGTAGAATTTTCTGGAAATTCTACTCTTGTGGGTAGATTTATGAATATTGTTGGATCAGCGAGACCTATTGCAGAGGTCATCGAAGATGGAAACTTATTTAGTTTCAGCATACCCGCTCAGTGGATTGGAACTCAAGATCTCGTAGTGAAAGGCACTAGAGACGGGAATCAATTAAGCGGACATTTACTCACTCCTACTGGAGATCATATGAGTTTTACAGGAGTTCGTGCTCCAGTGCTTTTTAGAGAAGCTCCAAAGAAGTGGACGAAGCCTGTTGCGATCTTTAACGGTAAAGATCTCAGTGGATGGAAAGCTCAAAACAATCCATCAAAAAATCAATGGGAGGCTGTAAACGGATTATTAAACAGTCCAAAATCTGGAGTTAATTTAATGACAGAGGCTGTTTATGACGATTTTAAACTTCACATTGAATTCAAATATCCTGAGCACTCTAATTCAGGGATATTCCTCAGAGGTCGCTATGAAGTTCAGGTAGAAGACGATTATGGTAAACACACAAATAACCATTATATCGGAGGAGTATACGGCTTTTTAGAACCTAATCAGAATGCTGCAAAACCAGCTGGTGAATGGCAGACCTACGATATCACCTTGGTAGGACGTACTGTTACTGTTGTTCTCAATGGAACATCAGTAATTACAGAAGCCTTAATTCCAGGTATTACGGGTGGTGCACTCGACAGTGATGAAGCTGCTCCAGGACCAATTCTCTTACAAGGAGATCACGGACCTGTTCAGTTTAGAAATATTACGATATCAGTTCCTAAAAACTAACAAAAGTCAAAAGCAGCAGTCAAATGCTGCTTTTTCTTTTTTAACCCCTCTATTATGAATCAAAAACCAACCCGACTATTTTCATTGGACGCACTACGAGGATTCGATATGTTTTGGATCATGGGTGCTGAAGCTATTTTTCACAGGCTCGGAGATATTTATCCTGGATCCTTCTTAGACGCTATAGGAAAACAGTTCAATCATCCCGATTGGCATGGATTTGCAGCCTATGATTTAATTTTCCCACTCTTTTTATTTATTGCGGGAATATCAACTCCTTATTCCATAGGGAAACACCTCAAAGAAGGAATGAATAAGTCAGACTTACTCAAAAAAGTAGTTAAAAGAGGATTAGTCCTCGTCTTATTAGGAGTAATCTACAACAATGGCTTAACACTTTGGCCACTATCTGAAGTTCGTCTTCCGTCAGTCTTAGGAAGAATTGGTCTCGCTTATATGTTTGCCAATATCATTTACCTCTATGCAAAACCACTTGCACAAAAAATATGGCTTGTAGGCCTACTTGTCGGCTACTGGCTCTTATTGACTTTTTTCGCTGCACCAGGATATGCTGCTGGAGATATGACCATGGAAGGAAATATTGTCTCTTATATCGACAGCCTTCTCATCCCTGGAAAACTCTACCTAGGAATCCACGATCCAGAAGGACTCATCGCGACGCTTCCTGCTATTGGAACGGCTCTTATGGGAATTTTTACTGGGAACTTACTGCTTAAAACTACTAAAGAAATGCAGTTAGATACTGTTAAGAAACTTATCATGTATGGAGTAGCTGCCTTAGTGATCGCTTTTGTTTGGGATTTGATATTTCCGATCAATAAAAACCTGTGGACAAGCTCCTTTACCATGCTTTGTGCAGGAATCAGTTTGCTCCTAATGGCGCTTTTTTACTATATCATCGATGTTAAGGGATATCAAAAATGGGCCTTTTTCTTTAAGGTTATCGGAATGAACTCTATACTGATTTATATGTCAGGAAGGTTTATCAACTGGAGTTATTCATCGGATGCTCTTACAGGATGGTTACAACAGCTCATAGGAGAGCCTTTTAACGCTGTAGTAGCAGTTATTGGCTTTGTAGGAGTACAATGGGTATTCCTTTACTTTATGTTTAAAAAGAAAGTCTTTTTAAAAGTTTAACTAGACCCAATTTTTGGATCGCTCAACGGCAGTGTTCCATTTTTGGAGTAATTCAGCTCTCTTTTGCTCTGTCAATTGAGGGCTGAATTCTTTATCGGTAGTCCACAGTGATTTTAACTCATTCTGATCCTTCCACAGTCCAGTAGCAAGACCCGCTAGAAAAGCAGCTCCAAGAGCAGTAGTTTCTATGTCGACAGGGCGCTCAATAGGCGCATTCAAAATGTCTGATTGAAATTGCATCAAAAAGTTATTTGCAGTAGCTCCACCATCTACTCTCATCTTTATAGAATTGTTATTGGTGTCTTGACACATTGCTTGAATCAAATCGTTTACTTGAAGTCCAATGGCTTCGAGTGCTGCTCTAACAATATGAGCCTTGGTCGTACCTCTAGTAAGCCCAAAGATGGCACCTCTAGCAGAAGAATCCCAGTGGGGTGCACCGAGTCCAGTGAGCGCTGGCACAAAATAAACTCCAGCGGTATCTTCAACAGAGTTTGCTAGTGCTTCTGATTCTTTGGCTTCTGAAATAAGTTCCAAGCCATCTCTTAAAAACTGAATAGCTGCACCTCCTACAAAGACGGAGCCTTCCAAGGCATAGTGAAGTTCATCTCCTATTTTCCAAGCGATGGTGGTCAGTAATTTATTAGAAGATTCAACGGCTTTTTCGCCAGTGTTCATCACTAAGAAGCAACCCGTTCCATAGGTAGTTTTGGCCATTCCTGCCTGAGTACACAATTGCCCAAATAGAGCCGATTGTTGGTCTCCAGCAATTCCTGCGATAGGAACTTCAACACCGAGGAGATCTTTTTGAGTAGTCCCGTAAATTTCAGATGAACTCTTCACCTCGGGAAGCAGTGATGAAGGAATATTAAAGAGGGTAAGTAATTCATCATCCCAGCTTAAATTGTGAATATTAAATAGCATTGTTCTCGAGGCATTGGTCACATCTGTTATGTGAAGTGTTCCACCAGACAGATTCCAAATCACCCAGCTGTCGATGGTTCCAAAAGCCAGTTCTCCGGCTTCAGCCTTTGCACGTGCACCCTTAACATGGTCTAAGATCCAAGCAATTTTAGTTGCAGAGAAATAAGCATCGATGAGCAGTCCTGTCTTGGAACGAATCAATTTTTCGTTCTCAGGAGTCGATAGTTCTTTACAGTAATCAGCTGTTCTTCTGTCTTGCCAAACAATAGCATTGTAAATGGGTTTTCCAGTTATACGATCCCATACGATTGTCGTTTCTCTTTGGTTGGTAATTCCGAGTCCTGCAATCTGTTCTGCCTTAATTCCAGTCTGATCAATCGCCTTTAGCAATACTTCTTTTTGAGTATTCCAGATTTCCATAGGGTCTTGTTCTACCCATGCAGGATGTGGAAATAGGGAAGTAGTTGGTGTTTGAGAACTCCCAAGGGCTTTAGCTTTTTGATTGTATACGATGGCTCTTGAGCTGGTAGTTCCTTGATCTATGGCGATAACGTATTTCTTTTCCATCTTAGAGTGGTTTGTATTTGTTTGCTATTTTGTTAAAAGTACTAATTTGTTCCTGTTCCCAAGCATCGTCTTTGCTTAATTCCCTCTTCATCATTGCTGCAACTGCAGGGGCCAATTCTATTGCGACATCCACGTCTTGAAAAATAATTCTCAATCTTCTAGAGAGTATATCGTCAACGGTTTGTGCCATTTCTTCTCTTATAGCCCAAAGAACTTCCACCCATTTGTTTGGGAAATCTGGATGTAATGCTTTGTCTAAATCGGGCTGTTTTAAAGCGAGTTCTTTTAGCTTAGGAGCATCAGTTCCATAGACATCAATGCTGTTCTCATAAGCATCCATATCTTTAAAAGCACCGTGAATTAAACTGTTTTTTGAGTTGCTCTCAACTTTTTTAATTCCATTTAGTCGGTAGAAGTAATCAACGGTATCCTGCCCCATTCTTCTAAAGGTGGTCCATTTACCTCCTACAAGTGATACCAAGCCACTTTCGGAAACAATTACTTTGTGGGACCTTGATATCTCCTTGGTCTTTTCGTTTTCATCACTCGCTTTAGCCAAGGGTCTTAAACCTGCAAAAACAGCTTTGATATCCTTCTTCTGGGGAGCAGGACTGAGATAAGCTTGAGCTGTTTCCAAAATAAAATCTACTTCAGATTGTAATGCCTGAGGTTCTAATTTTGGTTTTTTTACAAGGGTATCTGTAGTTCCCACTACTAGGCTTTCTTTCCAGGGTACAGCAAAGAGCACTCTTCCATCAGAGGTTTCAGGGATCATGAGTGCAGTTTGTGAATTGGTAAACTTCTTGTCTAAAACGATGTGAACTCCCTGTGAGGGTTGAATGGTTTTTTTAGCAGTTGGATTGTCCATTTTGAGGATCTTATCTCCAAAGACTCCCGTAGCATTGACTACCATTTTTGCTTTTAGTTCAAATAGAACTCCACTTAATTCATCTTTAGCTTCTACACCTATTACTGAACCACTATCGTCTTTGAGTAGTTTTGTAACCGAAGTATAATTAGCTAAATGCCCCCCTTCTTCGACAATAGTTTGAGCTACATTTACGGCAAGTCGAGCATCGTCAAATTGTCCGTCGTAATAGACAACTCCTCCACGAAGTCCCTGGGTCTTGATATGAGGCATTAATCGAAGCATGCGCTTTTTGGAGATCATCTCTGATTTACCAAGACTCAATCGCTTGGACATCCAATCGTATATCTTGAGTCCTATACCGTATTTTAGATGATCGATGAAACTGTAGATTGGAATTACAAAGGCCTGTGATTTCGACAGGTGATTGGCATTCTTGATTAGTAAGCCTCGTTCGTGCAGTGCTTCAAAAACTAAGCTTATTTGCCCTTGGGCTAAATAGCGAACTCCCCCGTGTAATAGTTTGGTACTTCTCGATGAGGTCCCCTTTGCAAAATCAGATTTTTCTAATAGAGCAACCTTGAGTCCTCTTGAAACGGCATCAAGCGCAACTCCTAAGCCAGAAGCTCCACCTCCAATAACAACGAGGTCCCAATTTGAATTTGATTGTAATTGTTTAAGTTCTTCTACTCGATTCATAGG
>DAIRFL010000277.1:0-1877 GCA_036795105.1 Flavobacteriaceae bacterium
ATTATATACACTTTATGCAAGTAAATTTAATTAAACAGTTTAGAGGGGTGATGGGATTTTTGATCTTTTTCGCTTTTTCTGTTGTTCAAGCCCAGACACCAAATGTTACTATTAGTGTTCCTTTTTCTGATGGTGCTATTGGAACGGTAGGAACAAACCCACAGAAGAATAATAATATATCTACATTTTCTACTCTTGGAGTTAGAAATGCCTATGTAAGTCAGACGGTAAGTTCAACAAATCCCATTTTCACAGCTCAAGGAAATGATATTCTTGTAACCGTTACATTGGTTTTTGATAATTTTCAATCCGTTTCATTTCCTGGATCGATTGTATGGAGAACAAATGCAGAATCCTTTGGGTTGTTAGCAAACAGTGATGTTTCATTTAATTTTAATGAATTCACATCAACTAATTATCAAATCACAGGTGGAAGTACTAATGGAACTTCTTCTAACTTTAGTTTGCTAAGAAATGATAAGACATGGACTTATGTTGATACTGATAATATTTCAGGTAATGCAGCAGGTGTATTAGATGATTTAAATGCTTATTTAGGAACTTCAAACTCTTCAAAACCTGATGGACCAATTACGGTTACTTCACTTTCAACATGTGATACTACTCCAATTATATCAGGGACCGTATCGATGAGTTTATCTGATGGTGAGTATCTAGAAGTTAACATTGATGATGTTTCATATGTTTATTCCTCTTCCAATTCAGATACCTCAGATATTACTTATGATGCTGGAGATAAAACCTGGTCTTTAGAAATTCCTTCAGCGGTGGCTACTGGAACCTATAGTGTTGACGCTGCTATTTTTAATGCGGATGGATATCAATTATTAGATTCTACTTCTGAAGAAGTAACTATAAGTGATAATGTGTTACCGACGATTTCTGATCAGAGTTTTAATTATGATGAAAATAGATCGTCTGGTTACGCAATTGGAACTGTAACGGTAACCAATGGTAGTTCGTTAACTTATTCTATAACCTCAGGAAACTCTTCCGGATATTTTGAAATTGATTCTTCAACTGGATCTTTGACTTTGACTTCTACCGGAGCTTCTTCGGTAGCAAATAATTTTGAAGCGACACCAAATAGTTTTGATCTAGTGGTTCAAGTGTCAAATACTTGTAGTTCAACTGCCACAGCCACAATAACACTCAGTGTAAATGATGTTGATGAATCTGAGACCACTCCTCCAACTGTGAGTGATCAAACTTTTACCTATGCCGAGAATCAATCTTCTGGATATAGTGTTGGGACAGTTTCAGCTTCTGATAACGTTGGGGTTTCTTCTTACACTATTGTCAGCGGTAATACCGATGGATATTTTGCGTTAAACGCTTCAACAGGAGCAATTACCTTAACAAATACGGGTACTTTAGATTTAACAGCTTCTAATGACTACGAAACAACTCCCAATAGTTTTACACTAGTGGTTCAGGTTTCGGATGCTGCTTCGAATACCACTACAGCAACCATGACCATTAATGTAACCGATTTGGATGATGTGGATCCATCTATCTCAAATCAAACCTTTACCTATGCTGAAAATCAAACAGATGGATATGCAGTAGGAACCGTATCAGCTACTGATAATGTCGGGATAACATCTTATACCATTTCATCTGGTAATTCCAATAGTTATTTTGATTTAGATCCTTCAACAGGAGAAATTAACTTGACTGCTTCAGGAACTGTGGCATTGGCTGCATCAAATGACTATGAAACGACTCCAAATAGTTTTAGTTTGGTGGTTGAGGTTTCGGATGCTGCATCGAATACAAAATCAGCTACAATTACTATTAATGTAACTGATTTAGATGATGAGAATCCTACTTTTGGAAGTAGTTCAGATAACACC
>DAIRFL010000278.1:0-1871 GCA_036795105.1 Flavobacteriaceae bacterium
TCAACTTTGAGTGTTCGCTGACATTTTGAATTAAGGTAGGTTCTAAAAGATTGTCTTCATGGGAAATCCCGCCCTTAATTAATTGAGCTCCTTTTGTCAAAGCATCTTCAATCGCATCTTTTAGTTTTTGGTGATGGGCCTGATTCACTAGGCGACAATAGGAAGAAGACTCCTTGCAATCGTCTTTGAAAAAAATATCTATTTGTTTTTTTAACAATTCTAAAAAAGCTTCCTTAACAGACTCTTCAATATACAGATAGTCCGGTGCAATACATATTTGACCTGCGTTTAAAAACTTAGCCCACGCGATTCTTTTGGCTGCCTTCTCGAGATTGGCAGAAGAATCTACTATTGTAGGTGATTTACCTCCCAATTCTAGAGTCACTGAACTTAAATTCTGTGCAGCTGCGCTCATGACAATCTTTCCTACTCTTGGAGATCCAGTGAAAAATATATGATTAAAGGGAAGTTTTAATAACGCACTTGAAACCTCTACTCCTCCTTCAACTAAAGCTACTTCTTCTCTAGGGAACAGTGATTCGATCACCTCTCCCATCAGCTTCGAAGTATACGGTGTGTGTTCTGAGGGTTTTAATAGTACCGTGTTTCCTGCTGCAATAGCAGATACCAAAGGCCCAAATGTCAAATTCACAGGAAAGTTCCATGGGGAGATAATCAAACAAACCCCTTTAGATTGATACTTTATCCAAGACTTTGCACCAAATAAGGATAAAGGCGTTTTTACAGCTTGGGGTTCCATCCAAGATTTGAGCTTATTGATTGCTAATTTAATCTCACTGATAACTGGATAAATTTCAGTGAGATCTGTATCTAAATGTGGTTTCTTAAAATCAGCGTATAGAGCCTCTTGAATGGAAGACCTATAATCTACCTCCAAAGCTCTTTTAAGGGCTTTCAGTTTTAAAATACGCTTTTGGGGTGAAGATTCCCCTAGCTTTATATAGTGCTTGTGCTGAATATCGAACAGTTCCTGATAAGTATTCATGTCTTAGTATTGATGAAATCCTTGAGAAACAAACGCTAAAACATCGGGTAATGACGCTCTCCAATAGGTCCAATTGTGCGCCCCATCTCTAATTCTAAACTCGTGTCTTATCTCCTTTTTTCTCATTGCAATATGCATCAAGCTATTGTCTTCATACAAAAAGTCATCATCTCCACAATCGATATACCAACGTACTGAATTAATTTGTTTGACATCCATATGATCAACTATGTTCAATGCGTAATTGTTCTTTAAGAATTCTTCTACATTGTGCTTTTTAGGATCAAGTGTGAATTCAATTCCCTCATTTTTAATAAAACGAGCAATCTCATCCTCGCTCTTTGGACCTAGCCATGCACTGAGTGGACAGGCAGAAGAAAACAGTTCTGGATGGTGTAAGGCGTATAAAAATGTTCCTCCACCTCCCATTGAAAGGCCGGATACAGCACGATACCGCTTCTGAGATTTAATTCGATACTTTTTTTCAACAAAGGGCATCAATTCTTCAAAGAAAAAATCCTCGTAATTCCATTTACCATCAATGGTATTTACATAGCCTGGAATTCCAGTATCTGCATCGGGCATAACGATAATCATTGGTGTCGCTTTCCCCTCTTTTATTGCCTTATCAGCTATGTGTTTAACCTCTCCGAATTGAACCCATCCTGTATGATCATCGGTATAACCGTGAAGTAAATAAAGGACAGGATAAGAACGATTAGAATGCTGGTAATCTGGAGGTAGATAAATGGCGTACTTGCGTTCTGATTTTAAGATCTTACTAGGTAGACTTAAGTCGTCGTATACTGTTCCTCCTTGTGCAGAAACATGACTTGAAATAAAAACAAACAACAAGCCAATCAAT
>DAIRFL010000279.1:0-1868 GCA_036795105.1 Flavobacteriaceae bacterium
AGACTGTACATAGTGATTTTGAGCGTATTTTTACCAAGAATTTCTAAAGAAACATCTAAATACAATCCAAAGTCATAAGTAAGGTTTAATTCAACTCCTGCCCCGAAAGCAAAAGTTGGAGAAACTTCTCTAGAAAGGTTTGATCCAAAAGCAAATCCATTAACTGAAGAACTTTCATACACAGAAGATCTACCATAGGAAGCTTTTACAAAAGGACTAACTAAATTTTCTTGTAAGAAGGTGTATTTTCCAAACACATCGAGTGCGAAGTAAGTGAGATCCAAGCTCTGTCCTGCAAATTGGTTCTTCGTTACTGCTAAACCGAGTTCAGCACCATCAGCAAATAATGCGGAAATACCTAAACTTGGATAGCCTTGGTGTTTTTGATCATCTCCAAAAATTAAATGCCCAAGAGAAAGGTGTTGAGCTCCTAAATCTTGACCTTGAAGCCAAAAAGCAGCATCTTCTAAGAAGTTGATAGCATTGATTCCAGCTGAAAGTTTGATTCTTACATCGATATCCATATTGTCTACAGTTGAATTGTAGTCTTGTACAACAGGAGCTTGTGTTTTTTCAGGCAATAATTGTCTGGAATAGTGGTAGTGGTTGTTGTGCTTTTCAAGAGGAACGTTTTTGTCTTGTGCAAAAGCCTCTGAAGCACCCAACACTAAAAATAAGCTTGCAAAAAATAAGATATGCTTTTTCATAGAATTTAATTTACGAGATTGTCTTTTTTTATAGACCTGCAATTTACAAATTAAAGACGCAGATCGTTTTGTATTTTAGTATTATTATTTTACAACAATCTAAAATAATGATTAATGTCAATAATGTAAAGTTAATAAGAAGATTTGAAATAGCCTTATAAATGAACAATATTGGCCCTATTTTTGAATAAATACTTATAAAAACAGCAGCATGAAAGTATTTTTACCTCTTTTGATGATATTTTTAGTTATAAGTGGTTGTAGCAGAAATGAAATAAGCGACTGTGAATCTCAGGTATTCAGAGGGAAATTAGCCCTAAAAGGCATCTGCTTGAATTATGTTATTCAGTTAGTTGATGGAGATTTAGATCAATCGCTTTATGAAAAACAGTGGACCCACCCCATTGACGGCACTATATATACTGATGTTTTCGCTTTAAAATCGGTCTGTACTTTTCCATCGTCTATTGAAGAAGGCGATGAATTTAACTTTATTCTCAAAGATGAAACGCAAAATTGTGCAGTTTGTGAGGCCTATAGTCCTACTCCTAACAAACAAATATCCATTAAAGTTTGTAATTAGTTTACAAAGCGGTTTTCGTAACGCTCAATCCAATCCTCAACAGTTGTTTTAGAAACGAGTTCTCCTATTAAATTTAATGGTAAATCTCCCTTAAAATTGAAGCGCAAACAGCTCTTACCCATATTGGGTTTTTTTCCTACCTGCTTTGTATAGGCATCGACATACCAATTTAAGAGGTCAGGGTCAGCATATACCCCCATATGATATAGGGCATAATTAGACTTGGTAAGGGCAAGGTTGATAAATGGAAGCGGTAATTTTGGATTACAGTGATAGCCCTTTGGATATATAGAATGAGGAACCACAAAACCAATCATTCCATAACTGAATTGCATTTCAAAGCCATCAGGGATGTGTTCTTGAATTGTAGTTAATATGGAGTCAAATCCTTCCCTGTACTGCAGAGGAATATCGTTTATATAATCTTCTATGGAGGTATAGGATTTCTTCTGAGCCATATTACATCACTTTAATACAATTACTAGATTGGGAATCGATAACTCAATTTGAGGTTAATAGAACGGTATTTAGGCTCAAATATATTCACAAAATAATTGTCGTTATAAACTAAATAAAGG
>DAIRFL010000280.1:0-1848 GCA_036795105.1 Flavobacteriaceae bacterium
CTTATATCCGGTGCATTATCATCGGATAGCGGAAAAATAGTGTTCGGAGAGACGGTCAAAATCGGTTATTATACCCAAGGGGGTATCGAAGTCAAAGCAGGACAAAAAGTAATCGAAGTTATTCGAGAATTTGGAGATTATATACCCTTAAAAAAGGGAAGGCAAATCAGTGCTCAGCAACTCTTAGAGCGCTTTTTGTTCGATCGTAAAAAACAGTACGACTTTGTCGAAAAACTCAGTGGAGGAGAACGAAAAAGGCTTTATCTATGTACAGTCCTCATTCAAAATCCAAACTTTTTAATTCTGGATGAACCCACTAACGACTTAGACATTGTTACATTGGGAGTACTGGAGTCCTTTCTCATGGATTTTCCAGGTTGTTTAGTAGTGGTATCCCACGATCGATTCTTTATGGATAAGATTGTCGATCACCTCTTTGTGTTTAAATCAAGTACTGAAATTGAAGATTTTCCTGGCAATTATTCAGACTATAGAATCTATGAGGATTCAAAGCCTCAACGCTCCAAAAAAGAGCTTAAAGATAAAATTTCAAGAGAAGATGACCTACAGAAAACACAGCACAATACTCGAAAGGAATTCAACAAAATTGAAACTAAAATCAAGCGCTTAGAGGCTGAGAAGCTTACTTTAGAAGCTTCTTTTTTGGAAGAAGGACTCGAACTTGACGAAATTGAAAAACGATCTAAATCACTCAAGGAACTCTCTGATTCTATTGAACAACTCACTCAAAAGTGGTTTGAATTAGGAGAACTTTTAGAATCATAAACTTATAATGAGGGGATTCATTAACTATTTAGCTTTTAAATTAATTGCGAGCAATGCACATGGGATTCACTCCCCCTTTGTTTTTAATCTCTATACAAAAGGTTTGACCGACAAGAGAATCAAAAACAAAGATCCGCTACTTCAAGGACTGTTGAGGTTGATAGGTTATCTAAACTTTAATCGCATCTATTGTTCTAAAAAAACTTCTTATTTAGCTTATGATTTAAACTCAAAACTCACCAATCAAGATCACAATGCTCAACTGCTCTGCTGTTCGATCGATGAGTATGAATTAATTCAAAAGGCGGTAAAAGAGTCCAAAAAACCTATCTTTATAACTGATTTGTACCGTTCTAGTGAAACAAAAAACAAATGGAATAAGCTCTGTAAAGAATCTAAAATAGAAGTCAGTATTGATTGTTATCAGTTCGGACTCATATTTTTTAGACCTGGACAAGTTAAAGAACACTTTAAATTGAGGATATGAGTATTTACACTAAAAAAGGAGATCGTGGGCAGTCATCCCTTGGGGACCTAAAACCGCTTTCTAAGAATGAACTCGTCTTTACCGTACTCGGTGAATTAGACGAATTACAGGCTTGGATGGGTAAACTAAGAGACGATCAAACACATACTCATTACCACAACTGGATTATTCAGGTTCAAAAACAGCTATTGGCTATCGGCGCTTATATCGCTTCTGATCAGATTACTAAAGATTTTCCAAATCAGAAAGATATCGAAGCCGTAGAAGAACTAATCGATGAAATTCAATCTGAATTACCTCCATTAAAAAACTTTATTCTCTACGGAGGGCATCCTCTGATCTCCAACACTCAAATAACAAGAGCCGTTTGCAGAAGGTTAGAGCGACATCTTGTCAGTTATGACAAAACTAATTCTTTAAAAATTGAGATCCTCTCCTATATCAATCGACTATCAGATGCATTGTTTTGTCTTTCGCGTTATTACACATTTAAGCTAAAAGCACAAGAAATCAAGTGGTTACCCTAATATCACGTAAATAATTCTAAAATTTTCATAGAATTACTTGCTTATGTT
>DAIRFL010000042.1:0-11339 GCA_036795105.1 Flavobacteriaceae bacterium
TAAACAAACAGTGGAAATCTCAACTTCCATTTGTAATCTTTTCTTTACCCCATCAAAATCACTCCACTGCCTTTTTGCAAAATGATCAGCAGTTAGTTGAAGATCCAGAATTTAAAACAAAGGGCTTTGTAATGGGTAGTTTTGATTCAGAACAGCTTTTTACTATTAAAAGCGATACTGTTTTGGAAGTCGAACGAGTCGAGTGTGATGAAGGAGAAATGGAGTTTTCTATTTTTGATTTTGGAGACCGTCAACAACATATAGAACGTGTTCAAAAGGCAGTAACTCACATTCAAAATAGTTCATTGGATAAGGTCGTCTTAGCCAGAACACTAAAAGCTCATATAAAGGCTCATCCAACAGCTATTTATTCTAAACTCAATCAGGCCTATCCCCAAGCATTTACCTATTGCCTCTATCATCCGACAATTGGTCTATGGGTGGGAGCTAGCCCTGAATTACTTGTATCAGTGACTGATAAGCAGTTTAAGACGGTGTCATTGGCCGGAACGAGATGGGCCGATTTGTCTTCGAGTTGGGGAACCAAAGAATTGGAAGAACAGCAATTTGTAACTCGTTTTATAGAAGGTCGACTAAAAGAATTAGCTCTAAGATATGATTGTTCAGAGGTTACGACCGTACAAGCTGGTAACCTATTGCATTTAAAACAAGAGTTTACAGGTCAATTACAAAACGCTAGCCTATATGATTTAATCAAGGCCTTACATCCAACTCCTGCAGTATGTGGACTGCCCTTAGAATTAGCCCAGTCCTATATCAAAGAGCATGAAGCCTTAGATCGCAGTTTTTATGCGGGATATTTGGGGCCTATACAACAAACAGATGCCTCAGCTGTTCCTTTTTCATATCTAGGAGTCAATATTAGATCGATGAAGATTGAGAATGATATTGCTCATATGTATGTAGGGGGAGGAATAACCGCCGATTCAAATCCAGAATTAGAATGGGAAGAGACCGTTAAAAAATCACAAACCCTATCTTCAATCTTCGACTAAACTTTTTTTAAGTTTTATGAGGATATAAGTTCTGTGGCTTGTATTTTTGTTTTATGAAGTATTCGAGAATCCCCTTAGCTCAAGCGATTTGCACCGAGTGTAAAAATTATGATATTGAGCGCATTGTCATTTCTCCGGGTTCCCGAAACGCTCCACTGACACTTAGCTTTACAGCTGATCCTTTTTTTAAATGTTTCAGTATTGTCGATGAACGTTCTGCTGCATTTTTTGCATTGGGAATGGCTCAACAAACCAAGAAGCCTGTAGCATTGGTCTGTACTTCTGGATCGGCCTTATTAAATTACTATCCAGCAATTGTAGAAGCTTACTACGCTCAGGTTCCTCTGATTGTAATTTCTGCGGATCGACCTTCATACCTCATTGACAGGGGAGATGGACAGACAATTCGTCAAGACGGAGTGTTCTTTAACCATATTGGACATCAGGTAAATCTCATTCAAGATTGCTCACATGCCTCCTCAAAATGGCAAGAGGGCTTAGGCATATCACTCGAATCTACTAAGGCGATTGCTGAAGAGCAGCAGTCTATTTTACAAAACAACACTAGACTCATCAGAGAAGCTTTAGAATCGGCATATGTCTCGAATTGGCCAGTACATCTAAATGCTCCTTTTGAAGAACCACTATACGCTCTAGAAGAACCAAAGCTCCCTCAAACGCAGCCTAAAATTAGAACAAAACAAGCTGATGTTCCCAATTGGAATGCCTTGTATCCCATCTGGAATAATTCTAAAAAAATATTGATGATCATCGGTCAGTGTTCCTTTGATCAACTGTCAAAAAAAGTCATCGATCAATTAGGCACCGCTGATCAATTCTTGGTGATGACCGAGACCACTTCAAATGCACATCATCCAAATTTTATTGAACGGATCGATAGTCTATTGGTACCTCTTGAAAAGAAAAACGATCCTCAACTGTGGTCAGATCTGAAACCCGATTTAGTAATCACTATTGGAGGCGCAATAGTTTCCAAGAAGATCAAACAATTTTTGAGAACCTATAAGCCTAAAACGCATTGGCATTGGGGTAAAAACAAAGCAAATGACCTCTTCTTTAGACTTAGTGAGCACTTGAATCTCAGTGTTGATGAATTGCTGAGTGGTTTTCTGTCACAGACTAATGACATAAAGACTGGGAATTACAAGTCAAAGTGGTTGAGTGTTTATGATAAAATCATCCGTGGAGTAGCGGACTATATGGAATCCGTTCCTTTTTCAGATTTATGGGTTCATTCAGCATTGTCCAAGCAATCATTAGACCATGTGTTAGTTCACTATTCGAATTCAGCTTCCATTCGCTATGCACAACTCTTTCCCAATGAGAGTTCTGAGTATTTATACTGTAATAGAGGCGCTTCAGGAATCGATGGATCGACTTCAACAGCAGTTGGAGCCAATGTTGTATTTAAGGGTATCACCCTATTGATAACTGGTGATTTGAGTTTTTTATACGACTCTAATGCCTTTTGGAATTCTTATGTGGATGAGCATTTTAGAATTGTGGTTATCAATAATTCTGGAGGAGGTATTTTTAGAATTTTACCTACTGCTCTCGATGATAAAAATTTTGAAACCTTTTTTGAAACACCCCATCAAGTAGATATGTCTGCCCTTTGTAAAGCTTATGGTTTGTCCTACAGTTGCGCAGATGACAAAGCTTCATTAGAAGTAGAATTTAAAGACTTTTTATCGAAGTCCAATAAGCCGAAACTTCTAGAAATTAAAACCCCTAGAGAAGAAAACGATCTGATTTTAAGTGAGTATTTTGAGTTTTTGAGTGCTCAAATCAGTTAGTATTGCCGAATTAAGTTTACTTTTGTCGTATGATTTATTTAGGCAAATTCAACAACTTATCAATTTTAAGAGAAACGAGTGTAGGACTGTTTTTAGGAGACGAGGATGGCACCGATATTTTACTTCCCAACAAATACAAACCAGCCAACTATCAACTAGGAGATAAGCTCGATGTCTTTTGTTATTTAGACCACCAAGAACGACCTGTGGCGACCACTCTCAAACCTTATATCGAAAGGGATCAATTTGCCTTGTTAAGAGTTGCTGAAGTCAATGAAATAGGAGCCTTTATGGACTGGGGTTTAGAAAAACACCTCTTAGTCCCCTTTAAGGAGCAGCGATTTAAAATGGTCGAAGGACAATCCTATGTAGTCTATTGTTATTTGGACGAGGTGACTTTTCGATTGGTAGCCTCCAATAAGTTAGACAAATTTCTTTCTAACGAGAGTATTGAATTTGAAATAGGAGATGAAGTGTCTGCCTTGTTGACTCGTGAATCAGAACTCGGCTGGGATGTGATCGTCAACAATACTCACAAAGGATTGATTTACGCAAATGAAGTCTTTAAAAAACTTTCTGTAGGAGATCAGTTAAAGGCCTATGTCAAGAAAATAAGAGAAGACAATAAACTCGATATAAGCCTTCAGCCTATTGGAGTTGCTGTAATTGAACCTTCAGCTCAAAAAATTGTGGACTATCTAAGTCAAAACGATGGCTTTATGGAACTCCACGACAAATCTTCACCAGAAGCTATTAAAGATGCTCTTGAAATGAGTAAGAAAACTTTTAAAAAGGCGTTGGGAAGTCTTTATAAGAGTAAATTAGTAACCTTAAAAGAAGATGGAGTCTATTTAAATGAGCACTAAAGTATCCGTATGGGTTAAGGCAGCACGACTCAGAACACTACCGCTGTCATTTTCAGGTATTATCGCAGGAAGTTCACTGGCTTATCAAGCGGGGGTTTTGCAAACCGATATACTCTTATTTGCACTTTTAACAACCTTGTTGTTTCAGGTGCTTTCAAACTTTGCTAATGATTATGGAGACGGTGTAAAAGGGACGGATAACGACAAGCGTATTGGCCCTAAAAGAGTGTTGCAATCTGGTTTGTTGTCGAGATCAGCCTTAAAAAAAGGAATGATTCTCACCGCAGTATTAGCTTTAATAAGTAGTGCTACACTTATTTATCTCGCCTTTGACAGCTGGGTGTATATACTGCTGTTTTTAGTTTTGGCAGTATTGAGTATTTGGGCTGCTGTGGCTTATACCGTAGGGGATCACTCTTATGGGTATCGAGGTTTAGGAGATTTATTTGTCTTTTTGTTTTTTGGGTTGTTAGCAGTGCTGGGTACTAGCTTTCTCTATACCAAAGAGTTAGAGTTTGATTTTTTACTCGTTGCAGTTAGTATAGGTTTGTTGGCGACCGCAGTACTCAACCTCAACAATATGAGGGATAGTGAAAACGATCAATTGAGTAATAAGAATACTTTAGTAGTAAACTTTGGATTAAAATGGGCTAAAAAATATCACTTCTGTCTAATTGTAATCCCATTTTTAGCTGCATCTTTCTACACCTATTTACATTATACCTCCCTTATTTCAGCACTTCACCTTTTGGCGTTTATTCCTCTTTTTAAACACCTGAAGTTTGTGAGTAATTTGCAAGACCCACAAAATTTTGACCCAGAACTAAAAAAAGTTGCAGTTCAAACCTTTTTATGGTCAATTTTATTTGCACTTAGTTATCTTTAAGGTGTAAAATCAAAAGAGTGAGTAAATTTAAAGAGGTAACCATATTAATTTTAGATCTCTATTCAGAATTCGATGAGAATTTCGAAAGCGCTGTTGCTGATTTAAAGTATGAACACATACTATTCACTAAGAGTATCGATGAGTTTCAGGACTCCTTATTGTTCGAGCCAGTTGATTTAGTATTGATATCGGCAGCTGCTTCTAAACAAATACTCTTGGATAAGGCAATAGCGATTAGTCAAGAAAACAATCTGCACATCGCCTTGATTTCTGAGGATTCAATCCAAATTGCTGAACTGCCTCTTATCAAGAGAAGTAACAGTAGAGATGAATTGCCTCAACTAATTGAAATCATGGGTTTTAAATCTAATTCTTCTAGCTCAATTCAAGACTCCACTTCTGATCAAAAGCTCATTGATGATAGTATTTTTGTCAAAAGCAATCAACAGTATAAACGCATCCTCTATAAAGACATTTTATTTATAAAGTCCGACCATGTGTATTTAGAAATACACACGCTGAAAGACAAATACCTCGTACGTGCGAGTTTTAAGGAATACGCTGAGAAATTACCGACTCATAAATTTTATAGAGCCCATAAATCGTATATGGTTAATATCGATCACATCTCTGTAATCAATCAGAGCGATGTAGTGATCAATCAGGTTCATATACCTATTTCTAGAGACTTTAAAGCCTTTATTACCAAATCCATCAAGACCTAATGACCTTAAAAGCTTCTTATTGCTCCTATGATTTGATTTTTAAAAGACCGAGCGGAACTTCGAGAGGTGTTTTAAAAACTAAAGAGACCTGGTTGATCAAATTAGAAGAGGGAACCAATTGGGGTATTGGTGAATGTGGAATTTTAAGGGGATTGAGCTCAGATGATGTACCCGATTACGAGGAACAAATTAGCTGGGCTTGTGAGCATATTCACCTGGGTTTAGACCTGCTTACTGAGCAGTTGAAAAACTATCCCAGTATTGTATTTGGACTCGAGCAAGCCTTTAGATCACTGGCTAGTGAAGATCCATTTTTATTATTTGAATCCGACTTTAGTAGGGGAGAAACTCCTATTATAATCAACGGTTTGATTTGGATGGGCAGTCCTGATTTTATGAAAAAACAGATCGACGAAAAAGTTAAATCGGGAATCAGTTGTATCAAATTAAAGGTTGGGGCTTTGGATTTTGAACAAGAATTAGAAATTGTACGTTATTTGAGATCGTTGAGTTCAAGCGTCGAGATTCGATTGGATGCCAATGGAGGCTTTAGTCCTCAAAATGCTCTGGAACGCCTAGAACGACTGTCTAGCTACAAAATTCACTCTATAGAACAACCCCTAAAGCCGGTCTATATAGATGAATTAGCCGAGCTTTCTGAGAAGAGCCCCATTCCAATTGCTTTAGATGAATCTCTTATAGGATTGGTAGATGATGATTCAAGAAGAAGGCTTTTAGAATCCATAAAGCCTCAATACATCATCCTAAAACCTAGTTTTGTGGGGGGTTATAAAGGGAGTTCTAAATGGATAAGCCTCGCAAAGGAACGTTCTATCGGCTGGTGGATTACCTCAGCGCTCGAAAGCAATATCGGACTCAATGCCATCGCTCAATGGACTTCGACTTTAGACAGCCAAATGCCTCAGGGTTTAGGAACTGGATCCTTGTACACCAATAATATTGAAAGCCCTTTGAGTATTGATTCTGATCGTTTGTATTACAGAAAATCCCTATCTTGGGATCTAGATAAAATTAAGGATTTATGTATATAGAACAGGCTTATAAAACCAAGGGATCCTATTGGAAATACCTGCCCTTTCCACTTGCATTTATAGGTTTAATGGCCTGGAACTTCTACGAGATTCAAACCCAGGACATAAACGTAGAAGAGCAGATGAAATTTCTTGTTGAACTCTTTGGTAAAAATGGATTTTTGGCGATAACCCTCATGCAGTTTGTAATCGGTTTAGCCTTTTTGTTACTAATAGTGAAGTTCGTCCACAAACAATCTATAGTATCCCTCACAACCTCTAGAAAAAAAATAGATTGGAAACGCGTTGGATTCTCAGCTCTATTGTGGTCTGTAATTACTGTTGTAGTGACTCTAATTGAATACTGGCTTAGCCCAGAGAGCTTTGTATTTCAATTTAATCTAAAAGCCTTTATTCCGCTTTTTATGATCTCGGTCTTGATGATTCCCCTTCAAACGAGCTTTGAGGAGTATTTGTTTAGGGGGTATATGATGCAGGGTTTAGGAGTGCTGTTTAAAAATAGATGGGTGCCCTTTTTAGTCACCTCTCTTTTGTTTGGACTGATGCATATCGGAAATCCAGAAGTTGAAAAAATGGGCTATGCGATCTTGATCTATTACATAAGTACTGGATTTTTTCTCGGCTTAATTACACTAATGGATGAGGGACTAGAACTAGCACTTGGATTTCATGCAGCCAATAATACGGTCGCTGCATTACTTGTTACATCCTCTTGGACGGCCTTTCAGACAGACTCAGTCCTCTTAGATGTATCGACTCCTAGTTTTGGAGCTGAGCTTCTTTTGCCGCTTCTAATTGTATACCCCATAGTACTTTACATATTTGCTGAGAAATATCATTGGACTCATTGGAAGAAACGACTATTTTCACAAATCATACCAAAAGAAAAAATAGAATTATAAATGGAAGAAATTAAACAGGAACTTAGACTAGTACATCCTAGTTTTTCGATAGAAGGAATTAATATTACTAAAGATCAACTCTCAAAAGTAGCCTATAGCTATATCAAAGAAGGAGAAGCCTTTGAAAAGGAAATCGGAATGTTTTTATTGGATTGGCTCACTGATAAGGACACTGTTAAAGTAAGAACCTCTGGAACAACCGGAGAGCCAAAGATCATGCATATTAAAAAAGCAGCCATGTATGGCTCTGCACTTGCTACTGCGGATTATTTTAATCTAAGTCCAAACTCTAAAATTCTGCACTGTCTACCCTGTGAGTATATCGCAGGTAAAATGATGCTTGTAAGAGCGATGGTCTTAGGTTTAAATATCCACTTTGTGGAACCGACCTCTAATCCAATTGAAAAACTCAAAGAACGAGTTGAATTTTGTGCTATGGTTCCCTTACAGGCAGAAAACTCACTGCAGTATTTAGACAAAATAGGGATGTTAATTATTGGTGGTGCTCCAATATCAGAGGAATTAGAAATGAAAATCGTTGAAGCGATAGATCCTATAACGACAAGAGTTTATCAAACATTTGGGATGACGGAGACCCTTTCTCATATAGCAGTTAGACCCATCCACAAAGACAGTCTTAAAGAGAAGAAATTTATGACTGTAAAAGGGGTTAAAATTAGTTCCGACAATAGAGGTTGTTTGTTGATCACTGCTCCTCAGTTGTTTTCAGGTCAATTAGTCACGAACGATTTAGTGACCATCAATCACGATTTTTCATTTACCTGGTTGGGTAGAATTGATTATTTGATCAATTCTGGAGGAATTAAGATAATTCCAGAAAATGTAGAGAAGAAAATTAAACAGCTTGTCAAGGGAAATTTCTTCTTGTACGGTCTCGAAGATAAAAAACTAGGTCAAAAGCTGAGCTTGATTACAGAAGAAGATCAAGATGCCGATCTATTAGAACAAATCGCTTCATTAGAAGAAGTTGAAAAATACAAGGTTCCCAAAGAAGTAATTAAAACAGGCCCTTTTGTATTTACCTCTAATGGTAAACTCAGAAGAGAAAAAACAGTTAACAAATACAAACTCCACTAATATGATAAAGAACATAGCACTCCTGATTAGTTTAAGTCTTTGCTCGTTCTCCTTTGGACAACAAATACTCAGTGTAAGAGATCAGGCTGAGGTTATCGATTCTATTATAGAATATCGATTGGATTACCTATTACCTCAATTGATGGATGAAACTGATATTGATATGTGGGTGCTAATTTCTAGGGAATACAACGAAGATCCTATTCTCAAAACCATGTTACCTGCAAATTGGCTTAACGCTAGAAGGAGAACAATACTCGTTTTTTACAGGGATAAAGCTTCGAATCGTATCGATAAATTGGCTGTGGCTCGTTATGCGGTCGGTAAATCGATTAAATCCGCATGGAATAAGGAGCAGCAACCCAACCAATGGAAGCGACTCATGGAGCTGATAAGCGAGCGCAATCCATCTAAAATAGCATTGAACTATTCTGATGATTTTAATATCTGCGATGGATTAGACAAGACTGATTACGATGCTTTTATGAGTTATTTGCCTAAAAAATACAAAAAGAGGGTAATTTCTTCCCAGCCCTTAGCGGTACGCTGGGTCGAAACTAGAACTCCTAGGGAAATGACCTTGTACAATCAACTAGTTGCGCTTACTCATTCAATTATAGAAGAGGCTTTTTCTACCCAGCAAATCACGGTTGGACATACGACTACTTCTGATCTGGAATGGTTTTTAAGACAGCGAGTAAGTGATTTAGGTTTGGATACCTGGTTTCATCCTACCGTTGATATTCAAAGGTCAGAGGAAGAACTCGTTTCACATTTATACTCCTTTTCTGGAAGACCCGACAATCAGGTGATACAAGGAGGAGATTTGCTGCATTGTGATTTTGGAATTACGTATTTGAGACTCAATACAGACTGTCAGGAGTTGGCGTATGTGTTAAAACCAGGAGAAACTTCTGCTCCTGATTTTTTAGTCGATGCTCTAAAAAAAGGAAACGAGCTTCAGGACATACTCACTTCTCATTACAAAGTAGGGGCTTTGGGTAATGATATTTTAAAAGCTTCTCTAGAGGAAGCTAAAGAACGAGGCTTACAACCAGCAATCTATACGCATCCTTTGGGGCTTTACGGACACTCTTCTGGTACTACAGTAGGTATGTGGGATTCACAAGGAGGTATCAGTACTGATGACGGCGCTGCATACCCGATGAGAGCAGAAACAGTCTACGCCATAGAACTCAACACAACGGTATCAATTCCACAGTGGAATAGAACGATCAGAGTGATGCTTGAAGAAGCAGGTTATTTTGGAGCGGAAGGTTTTAGATATGTGAATGGCCGCCAAAAAGAACTTCTTTTGGTAGGGAAACAATCGTCCCACCTTTCAAATTAAACCTGTAATACCCCTGTATTATACTGTTTTTCAATAGGAGCTTGATTAGCAGCTTCGACACCCATTGAAATCCATTTACGGGTTTCTAAGGGATCGATAACCGCATCAGTCCATAGACGAGCAGCTGCGTAATAGGGAGCAATCTGTTGTTGATAATTGGAAGTTATTTTTTCGAGCAGCTGTTGTTCGGTTTCTCGATCAATTTTCTTGTTTTGTGATTTGAGTCTTTGTTTTTCAATTTGCAGTAAAACATTAGCAGCAGAGTTTCCACTCATCACAGCAAGCGCTGAAGTAGGCCATGCGATAATCAACCGTGGATCATAAGCTTTGCCACACATTGCGTAGTTTCCGGCACCATAACTATTTCCGATAATTACCGTAAACTTTGGTACTACAGAATTACTGACAGCATTAACCATCTTAGCCCCGTCTTTGATAATTCCTCCGTGTTCACTTTTGGATCCTACCATAAATCCGGTGACATCTTGTAGGAATACTAAGGGGATCTTTTTTTGATTACAATTAGCGATAAAACGAGTGGCCTTGTCAGCAGCATCGGAATAGATGACTCCTCCAAATTGCATTTCACCAGATTTTGTCTTGACTACTTTTCGTTGGTTAGCTACAATTCCAACTGCCCATCCATCGATCCTTGCATAGCCAGTTAAAATACTCTTTCCATAGCCTTGTTTGTATTGATCGAATTTTGAATCGTCTACCAAACGTTTGATAATATCCATCATATCGTAAGGGGTAGCTCGATCTTTTGGAAGCGTTCCGTACAATTCTTCTTGGTCGAGTTGAGGCGCAATTGTTTGGACTCTGCTAAATCCAGCATTTTGAGGTGCACCGAGTTTGTCCATTGTCCTTTTGATAATATCTAAAGCATCCTTATCGTCCTTTGCTTTGTAATCAGTCACTCCAGAGATTTCACAATGAGTTGTGGCACCACCTAAGGTTTCATTGTCAATTGATTCCCCGATCGCAGCTTTCACTAAATAAGAACCCGCTAAAAAGATACTAGCGGTCTTATCTACAATAATTGCTTCATCGCTCATGATAGGCAAATAGGCTCCACCTGCGACACAGGAACCCATGATGGCTGCTATTTGGGTGATTCCCATAGAACTCATCACTGCATTATTTCTAAAGATTCTTCCGAAGTGCTCCTTGTCAGGAAATATTTCATCTTGAAGGGGTAGGTATACTCCTGCAGAATCCACTAAATAGATAATAGGTAACTTATTTTCGATCGCTATTTCTTGAGCTCTCAAATTCTTTTTAGCAGTCATCGGAAACCAAGCTCCAGCCTTTACACTTGCGTCGTTTGCTACTACAATACAAAGTCTGGATTGAACATATCCCATTTTAACAACCACACCAGCAGAGGGACAGCCACCGTGTTCTTTATACATTTGATCAGCTGCAAAGGCTCCAATTTCTAAAGAATTTGAATTGGAATCCAGTAGATAATCAATGCGTTCTCTTGCAGTTAATTTTCCTTTTGAACGCTGCTTTTCTAGCTTTTCTTTTCCGCCTCCATCGTATACTTTGAGCAACTTCTTTTTTAATTGACTCAGTGCTAGTTTATTAAAGTCTTCGTTTTTATTAAACTCTATATCCATA
>DAIRFL010000043.1:0-11329 GCA_036795105.1 Flavobacteriaceae bacterium
GTATATTTGCAGAACTAAACTAAACTATATATGTATTCAAGAATTTTATTGCTGCTAGTAGCAGCGCTTACATTTTCATGTAATTCCACAACTGAAGTCAAGGAAATACAGCAGAAAAAATGGTGGAAAGAAGCCATTGTCTATCAAATTTATCCTAGGTCATTTAAGGATACTAATGGAGACGGGGTAGGAGACCTCAAAGGAATTATTGAGGAATTAGATTATATCAAATCGCTAGGTGTTACGGCAATTTGGTTAAATCCAATATATGAATCACCGAATTTTGACAATGGATATGACGTAAGTGATTACAGAGCCATTGCTCAGGAATATGGAGGAATGGAAGCTTTTGACACTCTCTTAGAAGAGATGCACAAAAGAGATCTAAAGATTATCATGGATATAGTCGTCAACCACTCCTCATGGGAGCATCCTTGGTTTAAAGAATCGCGCTCATCAAGAGATAATCCTTATAGAGATTACTACCATTGGTGGCCAGCTGAAAAAGGGAAGCCTAACTATCGTTACAGTCTATTTGACGATAAAGGTGATGCTTGGGCTTATGATTCTATTACCGATGCTTATTACCTACACTATTTTGCTAAACAACAACCCGATTTAAATTGGTCCAATCCAAAAGTAAAAAAAGAGGTTATTGATATTCTTAAATTTTGGTCAGAAAAAGGAGTAGACGGATTTAGATTGGATGCCTTTCAATTTGCAGCAAAGGATACTACATTCCCAAAATTCCCTGATGGCTATGAAAAGGATTTTATCCAATACTATGCGATGCAAGATGGACTACACGATTATTTAAAGTTGATGTATGACGAAGTCTTTTCAAAGTACAACGTGATGAGTGTTGCAGAAGGAGCTGGTAGAAATTTTAAAGAAGCTCATGAGCTAGTAGATGCGGATCGAAATGAACTATCGATGGCTTATGCTTTTGACGCAGTAGATCTTCCCAATAGGGAAGGTTTTAGTCCTAAGCAGTTGAAAGAGGTATTTACTAAATGGGATCAGGAATTTTCTGAAAAGGGATGGATTTCTATCTTTTTGTCCAATCACGATCAGGCGCGTTTAGTATCTCGCTATACTGATGATTCAGATGAATTTAGAGCAGTATCAGCAAAGATGTTACACACCTTCTTATTGTCCATGCGAGGAACTCCTTATTTGTATTATGGAGATGAATTAGGGATGACCAATATTTATTTTGACTCTATTGAACAATACGATGATATAAGTACAATCAACAGTTATAAGAAAACACTTAGCGAAGGTGGAGACTCAGAAGCCTTCTTAGAACACGCAAGTAAATTTTCTCGTGATAATGGACGAACTCCTATGCAGTGGGATGCTACTGAAAAAGGTGGATTTACTACAGGAACACCATGGTTGCCGGTAAATGAAAACACTAAAACTATCAATGTTGTAGCTCAACAGGAGGATCCAAATTCTATTTTAAACCACTTTAGAGCTATGACAGCTTTAAGAACCTCAAATCCAGTATTGATTTACGGTGATTATGAACTTTTAGATACAGAAGATCAGATCTATGCTTTTGTTAGAACCTATGAAGATCAAAAAGTTTTAGTGGTTTTAAATTACAGCAAAGAGAATTCAACACTTGAATTGAGCAACTACAAATGGTCTGATACTTTAATTAATAATTATGAGGATCTTGAAACTACTGATGGAAAAGCTGTTTTAAAACCTTATCAAGCAATTATTTTGAAATTAAAATAAGGAATATTAAACCTTTCTGTATTTTAGATATCTAAACTTAAACAAATTGGTTACAAATGAAATTTAATTCTCCGAACACAAGTTATAAGATGCGAATCTATCATCGCTATCTTGGATTTTTCTTAGCTGGTATCATGATGGTATACGGACTTAGCGGTATTATGATGGTCTATAGAAACACCAATACCTTTAAAAAAGTAACTCAAGTTGAACTTAGTATCGATCCTAATTTAAAAGGAGAGGATCTTGGTAAAGCGCTTCGAACAAAAGTTTTTGTTGATAAGACCGAAGGTTCTATTATTCACTTTAACAAAACGGGCACTTATGATGTTTCAACTGGAGCTGTATCTTATGAGAAAGCAGAACTTCCATTACTGCTTGAGAAAATAGAACATATGCACAAAGCGACAGTGGATAGTCCCTTGTATTACTTCAATATTTTCTTTGGAATCTCACTGGTGTTTTTTGCACTCTCCTCTTTTTGGATGTTTATGCCATCCATGCCCTTTTTTAAGAAGGGATTGTATTTTTCACTTGCAGGGGCGATACTCTTACTTATTATGATTTTTGTTTAAGACATACTAATAAAACACAAAAGAAAACCCATCATTAAGATGGGTTTTTTTGTTCTACAATATGCTCCATTGCCTTTGCAATATCAAAGCATTTGGTAATCCTCAACATATCGGTACAAGATTTTGTTCCAATGGGATCGCATTTGCAATTGAGTTGATGGATGTCCAATTTTTTAAAGTTGGGGTTGACCTCTAAACATTTGTAATAGAGTGAAACCACGGTGTCGTCTACTTGGAGCTCTTTTTCGTGTTCTACAAGGAACCCCTTCATATAATCTACAATGGCCAATAAGGCACCTTTACAAGCCGAATGCAAGACCATATCTTCTGCAGGTTTGTAATACTCTTCTTCTGCCTGCTTCAGATTCTTTTTAGCAGCTTTGTAGTATGCATCGGATTGTAAAGACATCTTCTTGGTTTTATAGGTTATAAGTTTTTATAAAGTTCTAGACGTTCCCATTGACTGTCGACATCTTCTTGTGCCTTATCGAGTAATTCTTTAGCAACATCAGGGTTTTCCTTAACCACTCTTTGGAAACGCGCTTCATTGTACATAAAGGTTTCTAAAGGAGCAGAAGGAGCTTTAGAATCTAATCGGAACTTCTTCCCTTTAGGGGCATCAGGATTGTATCTAAACAATGGCCAGTATCCGGTTTCAACTGCTTTTTGCTGGTGATCCGCTCCACCTCCTAAATCAAATCCGTGTTCGATACAGTGGGAGTATGCAATGATGAGTGATGGTCCTGGGTAAGCAGCTGCTTCTTCAATCGCCTTGATGGTTTGCATATCTTTTGCTCCAATAGCAATTTGTGCAACATAAACCTGTCCGTAGGATATGGCTTGAAGTGCTAGTGATTTTTTACCAATTCGCTTACCTGATACAGAGAACTTCGCAGAGGCTCCAAGAGGAGTCGATTTGGAAGTTTGACCTCCAGTATTGGAGTAGACCTCAGTATCCATAACCAGTACATTGACATTTTCTCCAGAAGAAAGAACGTGATCTAATCCACCAAATCCTATGTCGTATGCCCATCCATCACCACCAAAGATCCAGATTTGTTTTTCTCTTAGATACTCTGATAAGTTTCTGAGCTTTTTAGCCTCATAAGAATCAAGGGCATCTAATTTAGTGTTGAGTTTGTCGATATCCTTGTTTTTCTGAGCCACCATGGTTTCATCCGTTTCTGGATTAGAAAGAATGGCATCGACTATTTCTTCACCTACTTGATCTTTTAATGTTTTGAGTAGGTCGACTACAATTTCTTGTTTTTTAGTAAGCGCTAAACGCATCCCCATACCGTATTCAGCATTGTCTTCAAATAGGGAGTTTGCCCATGCAGGACCTCTACCATCTGCATTCTTTTTATAAGGTGTAGTCGGTAGGTTTCCTCCGTAAATAGATGAACAACCTGTCGCATTGGCAACAGTCATACGATCTCCGTAAAGTTGGGTTATCAATTTAATATATGGAGTTTCTCCACAACCAGAGCAAGCACCAGAGAATTCAAATAGAGGCTCTAGGAATTGGGAACCTTTAATATTAGTAGTTACCAGTTCTGTTCTGTCGTAATTTGGTAAATCGATAAAGTAATTCCAGTTGAGATCTTCTTTTTCTTGAACTTCAATCTTAGATCTCATATTGATGGCTTTAAAGCCTTCAATTTCTTTGCTTTCTGCAGGACAAACAGCAACACATAGATCACATCCAGTACAGTCGTGAGGAGAAACTTGGAGGATATAGTGTTCTGTGTTTGAGTCAAAAGGACGTCCTTTAGCACCTACTGATTTTAAAGAATCAGGCGCTGCAGCTAAGTCTGCATCGGAAACAACCTTTGCCCTAATTGCAGCATGTGGACAGATACTCACACATTTATTACACTGTGTACAGAGATCTACATCATCCCATACAGGAACAAAGTCTGCAATGGATCTTTTTTCGTATTGAGTGGTTCCAAGAGGGAAGGTTCCATCTGGAGTAAAAGAGCTCACTGGAAGTGCATCCCCTTTACCTGAGAGAATCGTACCCAATACTTTATTGACAAACTCATCATTTGATCCAGTCATCATTTCTTGGAATCCTGTATCAGATGAAGAATTAGAAGAGTAGTCTACCTTTTCTAAATGAGCCAAGGCGTTGTCTACTGCTGTAAAGTTCATTTGAACGATTTTCTCTCCTTTGTGAGAATACGATTTTACAATGGCATCTTTGATTTTTTCGATGGCTTCCTCTTGAGGAAGTACTCCAGAAATTGCAAAGAAACAAGTTTGTAATACGGTGTTTGTGCGTTTACCAAGATTGGATTCTTGAGCAACTTTTGAGGCATCTACCACGTAGAATTTCACTTCTTTGTCGATGATTTCTTGTTGAACAATTCCAGGGATTTGATCCCAAACCTCTGCAGCACTATAAGGTGAATTCAGAAGGAAGGTACCCCCTGTTTTAATGTGATCAATCACATCGTATTTGTGAATAAAGTTAAATTGATGACAGGCTACAAAATCAGCGTGACCGATGAGATAGGTCGAGTGAATTGGCTGTGGTCCAAAACGCAAATGCGATACCGTTTGAGCTCCAGCTTTTTTAGAGTCATATACAAAATACCCCTGTACGTAATTATCAGTGGTTTCACCGATAATTTTAATGGAGTTCTTGTTTGCACCAACGGTTCCATCAGAACCTAATCCAAAGAACATACAATTAAAGGTTTCTTTGTTGACCACAAAGTCATCAGGATAAGGGAGACTCAAATTAGTTACATCATCCTCTATACCAATTGTAAAGTGATTTTTGGGTTGATCTTTTAGCAATTCATCGTAGATCCCTTTAACCATATTTGGTGAAAATTCCTTAGAAGACAATCCATAACGACCACCGACTATCTTCGGCATAGATCTTCCAGATTCTACATAGGCATTCACTACGTCTAAATAAAGTGGTTCTCCAATACTACCTGGTTCTTTGGTGCGGTCTAAGACTGCAATTTTTTGAACTGAAGCAGGTATTTGAGCCATAAAGTTTTCAACAGCAAATGGACGGTAGAGACGCACAAATAAAGCCCCAACTTTTTCACCTTGGGCTACCATGGTATCAATAGTTTCACGAACAGCTCCTTCACCAGAGCCCATTAAAATGATAATTCGTTCTGCATCTGGAGCTCCAACATACTTGTATAAATTGTATTGTCTTCCAGTGTGTTTTGCAAACTCATCCATAGTATCTTGAACGATATCGGGAATTCTATTGTAGTAAGAATTACAAGCTTCACGTGCTTGGAAGAATACATCTGGATTTTGAGAGGTTCCTCTTACCACAGGATTGTCAGAATCTAAAGCGTGTTTCTTGTGCTCCATAATCTTGTCCTCAGGCATCATTGCCTGGTAAACCTCATCGGCAATTCCGTCAATTTTAGAGATCTCATGAGAGGTTCTAAAACCGTCGAATATATTCATAAATGGAACACTGCTCTTTAGGGTTGCAACCTGTGTAATAAGCGCAAAATCCTGAGCTTCTTGAACGGAACCGGCAAAGAGCATTGCAAACCCAGTTTGACGAGCAGCCATTACATCTGAATGATCACCAAAAATTGAAAGGGCATGAGTTGCAATAGTTCTCGCAGCGACGTGAATTACCGTTGGCAGTAATTCACCAGCCATCTTATACATATTGGGAATCATCAGTAATAATCCCTGAGAAGCGGTAAATGTAGTAGTGAGTGCACCTCCTTGAAGAGAGCCGTGTACAGCTCCAGAAGCACCACCCTCTGATTGCATCTCAACAATCCTCGGCACATTCCCCCAAATATTTTTTAAACCTTTAGCACTGTAAACATCTACATGCTCTCCCATTGGAGAAGCGGGTGTAATTGGGTAGATAGCACAGACTTCATTTGTTTTATGTGCAACTTTCGCGACTGCCTCATTGGCATCACATATTAATTTTGGAGCTTCGTTCTTCATAATTGTATTTTTGTTGTTGAAAGTAGTGACCAGGAATTAATATTCAATGCCTCTATACAGGTGGTCAAATACGCTCATAAAGTTAGTGAAGTAGGCCTTTTTAAATAATGACAATTGTCAGTTATTGAGGCAACTAGAACTGCAAAAATGAATCAATAGCTTTTTTAAGAAGCCTAGATTAGTTATCTTAGATAAAAATATTTTTATTATGGCAACATACGAATGTGATGTGTGCGGGATGTCAGTAAATGCTACCTGTGCAAAGTGTAACGAACCATTAGTCAACGATACAATTACAACTGCAGACGGACGTGAAGTTCAGGTGTCTAAATGTCCTTCTTGCGAAGGAAAGATCAAGTCACCGATGTGCTGCGGTCAGGATATGAGTTGTAGTCTCTAAGTCGAATGACTAGTAAAACAAAACCTCTCAATTGAGAGGTTTTTTTATGTTGTAAAGTTTGGTATTAAGACGGTAACTTCCAATAAGATGGAGCAGCGTCCTCGGTCTTTTGAAACCAATAGTCTTGAGTAGCTTTTCTGCCGTCAAAGGTCTTGAGTTTACGCTCAAAGATATAGATGGTAGGATTAAATACCATATCGGTTACTCCTACCGTATAAAGGGTAGGGTCTTCTTCGTTTTTAGGGGGATGTTCATCGATCAGAACTTCAAAGCCGTTGTGTTCTAGTAATTTAATGAGGAAGTTTTTTCGGTCTTCTTCTATTTTTTTCTCGACAAAACTCACTCGAGTACCATCGATTTCACCAAACATATGTTTTCCTTCTAATGCCATAGTTGTCTAATTTACAATACTGCTTAATTCGTAAATATATTCGTATAAGGGGCTGTATAATCCTAAAACTAAAATCCCTATTACAGTGATAATCAATCCAATTTTCATCAGTGATTGACTCTTGAAAAATGGAATTGGTTGTTCAACCTTAGTGAGGAACATTGCCTTGATAACCAGTAGGTAGTAGTAAAGGGAAATAGTTACATTAACCACTGCTAAAAACACCAAAAGGTAATAGCCTTTACTAGCTGCTGCAGTAAAGAGGAAGAATTTTCCAAAGAAACCTGCAACAGGAGGAATTCCCGCTAAAGAAAACAAAGCAAGCATCATCACTAGGCTTAGTTTAGGATTGGAGCGGTAGAGCCCTTTATAGTCTGAAATGTTTAATTTGCCTGAATTCAAAGCAATACTCCCTGCAACTCCGAAAGCAGCCAAGTTTGAAAAGATATAGATCATTACAAAATAGACTACAGTTGCGGTTCCCAATTGATTTCCCTCCAAGAGCCCCAATAGGATAAAGCCTGCTTGAGCAATGGAAGAATAAGCTAAGAATCGTTGAATATTGTCTTGCCTTAAAGCGAATAAGTTCCCCACAAACATGGTGAGTAAGGCGATGACATAGATGATATTGTCCAGTACTTGAACCAGAGGCTTGAGTACGTTGAAGAGCAAAATCATTAAAATAAATACAGCAGCACCTTTAGAAATTACCGACAAATAAGAAGCGACACTTACAGGAGCTCCCTGGTAAACATCAGCAGTCCAAAAGTGGAAGGGAACCAGTGAGATTTTAAATGCTAATCCCGTTATAAATAATACAGCTCCTAAAATACTCAAAGGACTGGAGATCAAATGAGCGGTTACCTCAGAAAAATAGATAGAGCCTGTAGATGCGTAAAGAAGTGAAATTCCAAAAAGAGCAGTCCCCGAAGCTAGAGCCGCAGATAAGATGAGTTTAATCCCTGCCTCGCTGGATTGTTTTTTTGTAGCATTATAAGCTACTAAAACTGCTAGGGGTAGGGTAGAGAGTTCCATTCCCAAATAGAACATCAGAAAATCTCCTGCAGAAATCATATAGTACATCCCCAAAAGTGAAGAGAATAAAAGCAAGAAAAACTCCGAACTTTTATTGTTTTCAGTCATTTTGAGTTTAATCCAATCTGCCGACTGTAAGATTAAAATAAAGACCCCTACATTAAGGATATTTTTAAAGAAATGAATCATTGGATTGGTTTGGAACATCCCTCCAAAAAGAGCGCCCTCTTCAAGAGGTAAAAATCCAAGAAGGGTATGAATACCAAAGAGTACAAGTGCAGTATTAGTCATCAGGTGAATACTGTTCTTACTCTTAAAGATTTCACCTATGAGCAATAGGAGGATGATTCCTAGTAGAATCATTTCATGTCTCATTAAAAAAAGTGTTTCTAAATTCATCTGCTTTGTCTTTTATATGATAAACCCTTGTAAAAAAGGAGTTAAACTTTCTCTAATCATTTCACTGAGCCACAGTGGTGCCACTCCAATACCAGTAATTGGAATCAGTAATAAGAGGATTCCTATTTTTTCGTACCAGGTCACTTTTTCAAGTATGAGGTAATCGTTGTTAGTCACGGGTCCCATGAGCATGGTTCCAACCACTCTTAGAATATATACAGCGGTTACTACAATTGCGGAAACTGATACGATAGTCGCAATTCTTCTAAAGAGATCCTCGTGTTCAAAAGCACCTACGAAAATATTCATTTCGGCCACAAATCCTGAGAACCCAGGGAGCCCTAATGAGGCCATACCTGCAATGACATAGACTGCTGAAATAAACGGAATCACTTTGAGTAAGCCTCCTAGTTTGTGAATATCCCTAGTGTGGGTTCTTCCGTAAATCATACCGATCAATGCAAAGAAGAGAGCTGTCATAAATCCGTGAGAAAGGGATTGAAGGATGGCTCCATTCCAAGCAGTCTTATTAAACATGAGCAGTGCAAAAAGCACCATGCCTAAATGACTCACTGAAGAATAGGCGTTAATGTATTTTAAGTCGGTTTGCTGAATTGCTGCAAAGGCTCCATAGATAACACCGATAGCAGCTAGTACGATAAAGAAGGTGTCCCAGTGTAGGGCTCCTTCTGGAAGCAAGTACATGGCTACTCTAAAGACTCCATATCCACCTAGTTTCATCAGTACCCCTGCGTGTAACATAGATACTGCGGTTGGAGCAGATGCGTGACCATCTGGAGACCAGGTATGAAATGGAAATAATGCACCAAGGACTGCAAATCCAATAAAGGTTAATGGGAAGAAAAGTTTTTGAGCTGCGATTGGAATACTCACCTTTGCTATTTCTAAAATATTAAAAGTCAAGGCTCCTCCATCGGCATTGGAATTAAAATAGATTCCCAAAATACCTACTAGTAAGATGGCTGAAGCACCCATAAGCATCAGGGTAAGCTTCATAGCGGAATACTCTTTTGGCCCTGTACCCCAAATACCGATGAGTAGGTACATTGGAATCACCGCGATTTCATAGAAGACAAACATGGTAAAGAGGTCGATGGAAATAAAGAATCCATAAACTCCTGTCGATAAAACGATGAGTGAAATAAAGAATTCTTTTGGTAGTTCTTCCATCTTCCAAGAGATAAATACTCCTGCAAGAACCACGATGGCTGTCAGTAGAATAAGTGCGACAGAAACACCGTCTACACCGATATTGTAGTGAATATTTAAGGACTTAAACCAAGTGAGGTCTCTGGTAAAAAGCATGAGCTCATCACTGAGGGCGCGCTCTTTGAGATAGGCAAAAACTAAGTTGATCGCCATCGCAAATTGAACGACACTTCCTACTAGAGATACCATACGAGATTGCTTCAAGCCTTTAACGGCTACGAGCCCTAAAATGGTCAGTATAGGTACTAATACAAATAGTGTTAATATATCCATTTCTATATCGATTTAAACAGTGTATAAATAAACAAAAACTAAGGCCATTATCACCGTGGCTGCTATAAAGGCAAAGGCGTAATCTTGTACCTTACCTGATTGCATTCCCTTGATGAGTTGAGCTATTTTTACGGTTCCATTTCCGATGCCATTCATAGATCCATCGACAATTTTCTTATCAAAGGTCGCTGCTGGTTTAGAGACTCCTTTAAAGAGTATTTTCTTAGTGATAAAGAGATAGATTTCATCAAAATAAAATTTATCTAAAGCCCATTGATAACTCTTTCCAAAGAAGGAAACGGCTTTGTCCGACAGATTGCTTTCTTTCTTGTAGAAGAGGTAAGCAATCACAATTCCCACTAAGCCCACAAGTACCGCAATACTTCCAAGGCTGTAGTTGAGATGGGTTTCAAATCCTGCACCGTCAGCAGTTACAAATTCACTAAAAGGAATAAATCCAACTACCGCTGAGAGGACACCTAAAACCAATAGTGGTCCTGTCATGGAGAGTGGAGATTCATGAGGTGGATGCTCGTACTCTTTTTTTGGCCCCCAGAAGATTCCAAAATAAAGTCTAAACATATAGAAGGCCGTAAGTCCAGCAACAAACAAACTCACATAATAGATCAACTTGTTGTGTTCAAAAGCAGCGACGAGGATTTCATCTTTAGAGAAGAATCCAGCAAAAGGAGGAACTCCTGAAATGGCCAATGCTGCAATTAAAAATGTGATATGGGTAATCGGCATATACTTTCTGAGATTTCCCATATCGTATAATTGATTGGAGTGAACGGCATGGATTACAGAACCAGCTCCTAGGAATAACAATGCTTTAAACATGGCATGGGTAAATAAATGGAACATAGAAGCCATATAACCAACTCCTTCGTGTCCTTCGTATCCTGATACTCCAAGAGCCAACATCATATACCCCAACTGAGACATGGTTGAAAAGGCTAAGACCCTTTTGATATCGGTCTGCGTAAGTGCAATGACGGCTGCAAATAGTGCTGAGAACGCACCTACATAGGCAACTACCATAAGTGCTAAGCCATCTTCGACAAAATAGTACATAGGGAACATACGCGCTACTAAGAACACCCCAGCAACAACCATGGTGGCTGCGTGAATTAAAGCAGATACTGGAGTAGGACCTTCCATGGCATCTGGAAGCCAAATGTGCAGTGGGAACATAGCAGATTTACCAGCACCCCCCATAAAAATGAGAATGAGTGCCCAACTTAAGACAGAGAGCCCCATAAAGGATGAACTTGCCCAACTTGTTATAGCTGGTCCTTCAGGATTGTTTAGGAATTCAAA
>DAIRFL010000044.1:0-11247 GCA_036795105.1 Flavobacteriaceae bacterium
TCATTAAGCTATGTACGCAATTGTAGAGATAGCAGGGCAGCAATTTAAAGTTGCAAAAGACCAAAAAGTTTTCGTTCATCGTTTGGACGCAAAAGAAGGTGCGAAATTAAATTTCGACAATGTTCTTTTGTTAGACGACGATAAGAAAGTGACTGTTGGCGCCCCGGCTATAAACGGAGCTTCTGTTGAAGCAAAAGTTTTAAAGCACCTCAAAGGTGATAAGGTAATCGTTTTCAAAAAGAAAAGACGTAAGGGTTACCGTGTAAAGAATGGTCACAGACAATACTTGACTGAGATCCTAATTAACAGTATTTCTGCTTCTGGTTCTAAACCAGCTGCTAAGAAAGAAGCTGCTAAAGCTGAAGCAAAACCAGCTGCTAAGAAAGCTGCACCTAAAGCTAAGGCTGGAGAAGATTTAAGCAAAAAGACTGTAGCTGAATTGAAAGAATTAGCAAAAGCTAAAGGAATTGAAGGAATTTCTTCAATGAAGAAAGCAGATTTAATTGCTGCATTAAGTTAATCAAGTAAATAGTTAGAAAATGGCACATAAAAAAGGAGTTGGTAGTTCGAAGAACGGTAGAGAATCAGAATCGAAACGATTAGGTGTTAAGATTTATGGTGGACAAGCTGCAATCGCAGGTAATATTATCGTTAGACAACGCGGTACTCAACACAATCCAGGAGATAACGTATATTTAGGAAAAGACCATACCTTACACGCTAAAGTTGATGGTTTGGTTAAATTTGAAAAGAAAGCTAACGGAAAATCTTATGTATCTATTGAGCCTTTTGAGGCATAAGTAGAACTTGAGACCGTAACGATATAAAGCCTTCCATTTGGAGGGCTTTTTTTATGTGATTTTGTTAGTTCTATCACAATCTAAGTAGCGATTCTGTCAAAGCATTTACGTAAATTTGTAGTGCTAAACTAAAAAAACTACAATCATGATTTCTAGGATCAAAATACTGGTATTCAGTCTGGGATTGCTGTCTATTGCAGCCTGTAAAAAGGAAGTGAGTACGGTGGTGTATTCTCCTGACAAAACAATTAAAATTTCATTTCAATTAGATCAAAATGGTCAGCCTCAATACGAGGTTTTTAAAAACGATCAAGCGGTAATTTTACCATCTTCGATGGGCTTTGATTTAAAAGATTCTGAAGATCTTAAAGGTGATTTTGTAATTACTACCATCGATGAAAATTCAGTAAATGATTCTTGGGAAATGCCCTGGGGGGAACAAAAAGAAGTTGTAGATCACTACAATGAACAGATTATAAGTCTCGAGGAAACAACTCCCTTACACAGAGGTGTAAAAATTTATTTCAAAGCTTATAATGACGGAATTGGGTTTCGATATGAATTCTTAGAGCAAGAAGGAGTATCTGAGATTGTAATTGCTGAAGAAAATACAGAATTTAACCTCAGTGGAGATCACAAAACTTGGTGGATCCCTGGAGACTGGGAAATCTATGAGCATTTGTACAACGAAACCAAGCTCAGTGAAATCGATGCGCTTTCAAAACGCAATCACCCTGATTTAAACTCATCATATATACCAAATAATGCGGTGAATACTCCTGTGACGATGAAGACAGATACTGGTTTGTATTTGAGTTTTCACGAGGCCAATCTCACGGATTACGCTGGAATGACTCTCGGAGTGGATACAGAGAATCATTCGCTTAAGAGTATCTTGGTAAAGTCTGATATTGAAAAGCATGCTGTAAAACGTTCTCTGCCCTTTAAAACTCCTTGGAGAACCATTCAAATCAGTGATAATGCTGCGGGTCTAATCGATTCAAAATTAATCGTCAATCTCAACGAACCTAATAAATTGGGTGATGTAAGTTATTTTCAACCGATGAAATACGTCGGTATTTGGTGGGAAATGCACATCGGAAAATCGACATGGGATTACGAAGCCACTCAGAGTATGAACAGCTTCTTCGTGGACGGTGAAGAAAAGAAGAGTCTAAGAGTAACACACGGGGCGACTACTGAGAACGCCAAACGCTACATCGATTTTGCATCTAAAAACGGAATGAAAGGACTATTAGTAGAAGGTTGGTATACTGGTTGGGACCACTGGATCGGATTTGACGATCGTGAAGGGGTATTTGATTTTGTTACGGAGTACCCGGACTATGACCTCTCTGAAGTGGTTCGTTATGGTAAGGAAAAAGGAGTCGATGTGATTATGCATCACGAGACTTCAGCGGCTCCAAGAACCTATGAGAAGCAGTTGGATACGGCCTATGCGCTGATGAAGTCCTTGGGCATTCACTCGGTTAAAACAGGTTATGTAGGGAAATTACTTCCCAAAGGAGAATACCACCACGGACAGTGGATGGTGAATCACTATAGAAAGGTAGTAGAAACTGCTGCTAAATACTATATAGCTGTCAATGCTCATGAGCCAATTAAAGCTACAGGTATTCGAAGAACTTATCCCAATGTAATAGCTCGAGAAGGACTCAGAGGACAAGAATTTAACGCATGGGCTTCTGACGGTGGAAACCCTGCTCATCACTTGCCTACGGTTGCATTTACTAGAATGCTCTCTGGCCCTATTGATTTTACTCCAGGAGTATTCGAGCTCAGTTTAAAAACAAAACCTAACAATCAAATTAATACGACTCTCGCACAACAATTGGCCCTTTATGTGGTGGTGAATAGTCCTATTCAGATGGCCTGTGACTTACCTGAAAATTACGAGGGTCATCCTGCTTTTCAGTTTATCAGAGATGTTGGAGTTAATTGGAAACAATCAAAAACCCTCGATGGAGAAGTTGGAGACTTTGTGAGCATTGCTAGAGAAGAGCGTGAAACGGGTAATTGGTTTGTAGGAAGTATCACTGATGAATCCGCTCGTGAAATCACTATTGATTACAACTTTTTAGAAGAAGGAGTATCTTATAAGGCAATCATCTATAAAGACGGATCAGATGCTGATTACAAATCCAATCCTTTTTCTTATGAAATAGTCGAAGACACCATTGTCAAAGGTGATCAACGAACTTATCAATTAGCTTCTGGAGGTGGTGTTGCTATCAGCCTAATGAAGTAGTTTAGAAACTGATTAAAAAGATAAAGCCTTCCATTTGGAAGGCTTTTGTATTTAAACTAGATGCTAATTAGATTAGTATCGGTAGTATTCAGGTTTGAAAGGACCTTTTTGAGGCACACCAATATAATCAGCTTGGTCTTGCTTGAGCTTTGTGAGTTCAGCTCCAAGACGGTCTAAGTGAAGTGCTGCTACCTTCTCATCTAAGTGTTTTGGCAACATATACACATCGTTCTCATAGGCATCTTTATTAGTCCAAAGTTCTATTTGAGCAAGAGTCTGGTTGGTAAAAGAGTTACTCATCACAAAAGAAGGGTGTCCAGTAGCACAACCGAGGTTCACAAGTCTCCCTTCAGCAAGGATAATGACATCTTTACCATCGATGCTATACTTATCTACCTGTGGTTTGATTTCCACCTTCGTAGCTCCGTAGTTCCCATTGAGCCATGCCATATCGATCTCATTGTCGAAGTGACCGATATTACACACAATAGCTTTGTCTTTTAAAGCTTTGAAGTGTTCTGCTCTTACGATGTCTTTGTTTCCAGTAGTGGTAATCACGATATCAGCCTTAGGAGCAAGGGTCTCTAGTGTTTTTACTTCAAAACCATCCATAAGTGCTTGAAGCGCACAAATAGGATCGATTTCAGTAATTGTAACAATAGCACCAGTTCCTCTAAAGGAAGCTGCTGTTCCTTTTCCAACGTCACCATATCCACAAACAACTACTTGTTTTCCAGCAAGCATCACATCGGTGGCTCTGCGAATCGCATCTACTGCAGATTCTCTACATCCGTATTTGTTGTCAAACTTTGATTTAGTTACCGAGTCATTGACGTTAATTGCTGGCATAGGAAGGGTTCCGTTTTTAACGCGTTCGTATAAACGGTGTACTCCAGTAGTAGTTTCTTCAGAAAGCCCATTGATACCTGAGGCGAGTTCTGGGTATTTATCTAAAACCATATTGGTCAAATCTCCACCGTCGTCTAAGATCATATTGAGTGGTTTGCGATCCTCTCCAAAGAAGAGTGTTTGTTCGATACACCAGTCAAATTCTTCTTCGTTCATTCCTTTCCATGCGTACACTGGAATACCAGCGTCAGCAATAGCTGCAGCAGCGTGATCTTGAGTGGAGAAGATATTACAAGATGACCAAGTCACTTCAGCTCCAAGAGCTACAAGGGTTTCAATCAGTACTGCTGTTTGAATGGTCATATGCAAGCATCCAGCAATACGAGCTCCTTTTAGAGGCTTTGTTGCTCCAAATTCTTCTCTAAGTGCCATTAATCCAGGCATTTCAGCTTCCGCTAGTTCAATTTCTTTTCTACCCCAACTCGCTAAAGAAGTGTCTTTAACTTTAAAGGGAACGTAAGGTATTGTCGATGTACTCATAACTTTTGATTACTTTCGTAGTATAGCTTTTAATTAGACTGCAAAGATACAAAACAGAATTCGATTTATGCCCTTATACAAATCCATACATTTTGATGAGCATACGAGAATCCACCTTTGGAAACTCACTGAGACCGAAGAAGAATTACATCAGGGGATACGACTGAAACCCTCTAGTGTTAAACGAGTGGAATCCATGAAATCTGAAATACATCGAAAGGGGTATTTGAGTATTCGTCACTTACTTAAAATTGAAGAGCTCACCGATGACGATCTCTATTACGACGATCAGGGAAAACCTCATTTGGAAAACGACAATTATATATCCATTACACATTCATTTGAGTTTACTGCTATTATCCTAAGTGCTAATAGAGCTGTGGGGATTGATATCGAAAAACAACGACCTAAAATATTAAAGATCGCTCATAAATTTTCTACCTATCCACTTTTGGAACATCAGCGAAACGATGCTGAAATTATCACTAAACTAACCTGTGTATGGGGAGCCAAAGAATCCATTTATAAGATTTATCCAAAACCAGGCCTGAGTTTTTTACAGCATATCGATATCGATGACTTTCATATGGTGGATGAAAAAACTACGGGACACATTCACTTTAATGATGCCCGAGTGTTTTTCGAGGTACATTTTGAAGAGGTTGAAAATTACTGTTTGGTATACGCACTAGCATAACTATGGAAGAACAAAGCTTTTGGTATTTGATTTTTGAACCCTATTACGCTATGGATACCCATTTAGTGGTTCTTGAAATGATCGCTGTACTCTTTGGGTTTTTAAGTGTTTGGTATGCCAAAAAAGAACATATTTGGGTGTTTCCAACAGGGATTGTCAGTACCGTTCTCTTTGTCTACATACTCTGGGTTTACTCCTTATTAGGCGATATGCTAATCAACGCCTATTACACTGCGCTTAGTGTCTATGGATGGTGGGTGTGGACAAGGAAAGACGAATCCAACAATGTGGTACATATTTCGAGAACGACTCCTAAAGAGAAGAGAAGTTCAGTGATCTTCTTTATCATCACAATACTCTTTGTCATTTTAGTCTACCGCTATTTTGAAAAGTTTAGCAGTTGGACCGCTTATGTCGATACGGTAACTACCGCAATATTCTTTGTAGGAATGTGGTTGATGGCCAAGAAAAAAATTGAAAACTGGACCTTTTGGATCATTGGAGATTTGATCTCAATTCCCCTTTATTGGTATAAAGGTCTTATATTTACGTCGTTTCAATACCTAATCTTTACAGCAATTGCCCTAATGGGCTATATGGAATGGAAAAAACGCTTAGACAACAGCCCTCATCAGTCATAAAAGTAGCTTTATTTGGTCCTGAATCAACAGGTAAGACAACCTTGTCAGATCATTTAGCGCGTTATTACAACTCAGTTTGGTGTCCAGAATACGCCCGAGAATACCTTCAAAAAAAGTGGAATAATGAGCGTAAAGTCTGTGAAGAAAAGGATATGTTGCCTATAGCTTATGGTCAGATTGAAACTGAAAATGAACTCGCACAAAAGGCAACGGATGTTCTCATTTGCGATACGGATCTCTTAGAAACCATGGTGTATTACGAGCTTTATTACAAAACTTGTGATCCGATGATTAAAGAGGCTGCACTTGCTAACTCCTACGATATGTACTTTTTAACCTATATCGATGTACCCTGGGAATACGATGATTTAAGAGATCATCCCGATCAGCGCGAAGAGCTTTTTGAACTCTTTAAAGAGACCCTTGATCGCTATAAGAAGCCCTATGTCATACTCAAAGGGGATAAAAAACAGCGCTTAAAAGCTGCTACTCAGGTGATTGACGAACTTATTGCAAAAAACAAAGAGAAGGGCAATTAAATATAAATTTTAATTATAACTTTGCCCTATCTCAAAGGGGTGCTCTTCCAAGAGCTGAGATTATACCCAACGAACCTGGGCAGGTAATGCTGCCAAGGGATTTTTTAAACATTTTTTTTAACCTTGAATAATGACCCCTTTTATTCGTAACTATTATACGAATGAAAATTTTATTCACAACATTCAGCGCAGTCCTAATCGGTCTATCAGCCCGTGCGCAACAACAATCTCAGGACAGTATTCAAAAGGTAGAACTCGAAGAAGTATTTGTGTCGGCAATCAGAGCAGACAAAAAAATGGCGGTGAGTTATACCAATGTAAAAGCAGAAGAGTTAGCTTCTAAAAATCTAGGACAAGATTTGCCGATTCTTCTCAATTATCTCCCTGGAGTCGTGACGACTTCCGACGCAGGAGCTGGTATTGGATATACCGGTATTCGCGTAAGGGGATCGGACGCTACTCGTGTCAATGTAACCATCAATGGCATCCCCTATAACGATGCCGAATCTCAAGGAGTCTATTGGGTAGATTTACCTGATTTTGCTACTTCAGTTGAGAGTCTTCAGCTTCAAAGAGGAGTTGGAACTTCGACCAATGGAGCAGGAGCTTTTGGAGCTTCATTAAATTTGAGTACTTCTTCTACATCTGAAGAATTCTCAGGCATGATTCGATCTTCTGTAGGAAGTTTTAACACCTTTAACAACAGTGTTTCTTTTAATACCAAAGCTTATGGAGGATTTTCATTTTCAGGGCGTTTTTCTAAGATCGTATCTGACGGCTATATCGACAGAGCTTCATCAGATTTAAAGTCTTATTTTGTTCAAGGAGCTTTTAAGGATGAGAACACTCATATTAAGGCCCTAGTTTTTGGAGGACATGAACGCACATATCAAGCTTGGTATGGAGTGGATTCTTACACTCTTGCAGAGAATAGAAGGTTTAACTATGCGGGTTATTACCTCAATGATGCAGATGAGGTTAATTTTTACGAAGATCAGGTCGATGATTATTTGCAAAATCATATGCAGCTGATTTGGAACCAAAAACTATCGAATGGATGGTCTTCAAATATTGCACTTCACTTTACTCATGGTGAAGGTTATTACGAGGAGTACAACGAAAACGGCAGTGAAGACGATGTGACTCGAAAATGGTTGGACAATGATTTTTACGGATCGGTCTTTTCAGTTGAGAAATCTGATGAGAGAAGTCAACTGATTATGGGTGGAGGAATCAACACCTATAAGGGAAGACATTTTGGAGAATACGTTTGGTTTCAAAATAGTTCCTCAACTCAAAGTAGTCCTTTTTACGACAATGATTCCAATAAGAATGATTTAAATTTTTATCTCAAATACCGCTATGATCTCAACGATCATTGGAGTACTTATATCGATTTGCAAAATCGTTGGGTAGGCTATCAAACAGGTCTTAAAACTGGTGAACAAATCGACGATCAATTCAACTTTTTTAACCCTAAGGCAGGATTGACCTATAGTATTAACAAGGCACAACATTTTTACGCTTCCTACGCAAAGGCGAACAGAGAGCCGAATCGTACTGATTACAAAAATGGAAGTCCGAAACCTGAATCCCTCGATGATTTTGAATTGGGATATCGATTCTTAAATTCAAATAGCGCCTTAAATGTCAATCTGTTTTATATGAACTACAAAGATCAGTTAGTGCTTACGGGGGCCCTTAGTGAGGTAGGAGCGCCTATTCGTGAAAACATCGGTTCTAGTTATCGATTGGGAGTTGAAATCGATGCCTCTATAAGACTTAGCGATCGATGGAGATGGATGCCTAATATCAGTATGAGCAAACACAGAAACAGAGACTTTTTCTTTGAAAGAGATGGTTCGCTTCAAGACTTAGGGGATACCCATATCGCTTATTCTCCTGAATTAATCGTCGGAAGTATCTTGACTTATACTCCATCTGAACGTTTGGATTTAAGTTTGATGAACAAACATGTTTCACAGCAGTATATGGGAAATATCGACTCTGATAATTCTCTTTTAGAGGCTTATACTGTTAGTGATTTTAATGCTTCTCTCAGTATTAAAAACAACTTGAATTTAGACCTTCAATTAAACCTTTTGGTCAACAATATCTTTAATGTAGAATACATTAGCAATGGATATTTCTACACCTATGACGACACCTGGTCTACTGCTGGAGTAACCACCACCATCGAGGGAGCTGGATATTATCCTCAAGCCACCAGAAACTTCTTATTAGGAGCAGTTATTGGCTTTTAATTAATTGTAGATTCTGAGTACATCACCCGAGAGTTGGGTGCTGTATTCTAAGAGGTCGTAGTACACCCCATCAGCGGGACGGTTGAGCAATTGGCCCGTAAATAGACTATAACTCAACTCATCACAATCACAGGTTCCACTCTGTCCTTTTATTTTAAGGATGGAGCAGGAACTTGGAATGTGGTTGGCACAGCTAGCTTCAAAGGCTCTAAATTGATCGAATCCCACATTCATCACATAGACACCTCTAGTACCTACTCCTGCTTCATTGATATAAATGGGATTACCAACAGAAGTCAAGTTGTTATAAGAGGGCAAGCTAAGATTGATCGATACTGAAAATCGAACCTCTTGCAAATAGGGATTTCTCCTTGTTTGTTGCTTGGTACAAGAGATTGCTAAAAGGCTAAGTATCAAAAAAATACTATTTGAAAAGTTTCTAAACATGCGATAATTTCATCGGGATATTAAAAATAATATATATATTTGTACTAGGTCCTCTTCGAGAGGATTTTTCTATTTATAAAATGAGACAAGATGAGTAATGTCAGTTATTACACCCCAGAAGGATTAAAAAAGCTAAAAGAGGAATTGGACCACTTACGCGATGTAGAGCGTCCAAAGGCTTCTCAGGCTATTGCAGAGGCTAGAGATAAGGGTGATTTATCTGAGAATGCTGAGTATGATGCAGCTAAGGAGGCACAGGGCCTATTGGAAATGAAGATTTCTAAATTAGAAGAGGTGGTTTCCAATGCTAGAATTATCGATGAATCACAACTAGACACCTCAAAGGCATTAGTGCTTTCAACAGTTAAGATTAAGAATAAGGTCAATGGAGCTCAAATGACTTATACGCTTGTTGCGGAGAGTGAGGCCGACCTTAAAACAAATAAAATTTCAGTAAATTCTCCAATTGGAAAAGGACTTCTTGGAAAACAAGTTGGTGACATTGCCGAAATTAAGGTTCCCAATGGGACTATTGAGTTTGAAATTTTAGAAATCACAAGATCCTAATGGCTAGTATCTTCACCAAGATTATCAATCGTGAAATTCCTGCGTATATCGTTGCAGAGAACGATGATTGTATTGCCTTTTTAGATGTCAATCCCAATGCTGCAGGACACACTCTTTGTGTTCCAAAATTAGAAGTTGACAAGATTACCGATTTAGACGATAAGACCTATTTATCACTGATGGAATTTTCTAAAAAAGTGGCGATTGCTATTGAAAAAGCCATTAGTTGTAAACGTGTAGGGTTTACAGTGATTGGACTGGAAGTTCCTCATGTTCACGTTCACCTTATCCCATTGAATGCAATGGCAGATGCTACTTTTGGAAAAAAAGAAACTCTTTCAAAAGAAGCCTTTGAGTCTGTATGTGAATCGATTAAAGCAGCCCTTTAAGATTCTGCAATTCCCTTTCTAAACTTTAGTTCGAAGGTCGTTCCCTTTGAAGAAGTGTCAATTACAGCGATTTTACCCTTGTGGTATTCTTCTACGATGCGTTTGGCGAGTGAAAGTCCAAGGCCCCATCCTCTAGATTTGGTACTATAGCCTGGTTTAAAAATTGATTTTAGTTTCTTTTGTGGAATACCCGGCCCATAATCTTTGATGAGTACCGAACAAGATAAATCCTGTATCTTAAAACTGATTTCTACTTTACCACTTCCCTGCATGGCGTCGATCGCATTTTTTATGATGTTTTCTAAGCACCAAAAATACAGGGGTTTGTTAAGTGCTATTTGTTGTTCGCTAAAGGAATCATCAAGCTTGAGTTCTACGTGTTCGGGAAATCTTCTCTTGAGATAGAGGACTCCCTCCTTAGTTGTTTTTACAATGGGGTAAAGCCTTAGTTTTGGACTCGCTCCTATCTTTGAAAATCGATCGGTAATCAAATTGAGGCGATCGATATCCTTGTCCATTTCATCGGTAATTTGAACATCTGCTCCTTTTGATTTGAGTAAATTATTCCAGCCCATCAGCGCTGAAAGTGGCGTTGCAATTTGATGAGCCGTTTCTTTGGCCATACCCGCCCAGAGTTGGTTTTGTTCGGATGCCTTTACAGACTTCATATAAAAATATAGAATTGCAGAAAATAAGACGAGGACAAAGAGGAGCCCAAAGGGGTAGTATTTGAGTTTGTTTAAAATGGGAGCATCACCGTAATAAAGGGTTGCAATCAAGCTGTTTTCGTGTTTGAGTAAGATGGGTTTGTTTTGATATCTAAACTCATCTAAGGTCGCTTGTAATTGCTTTTCATTGTTTAAAATGGATGCATCCATATTATTGACCCAGGTCGATCCATCTTTGTTGACTAGAATCATTGGGGTGTCCTTATTAGACTGAAATATCTGTAGGATTAAAGGACCTTGATTCATTTGATCCGTAGAAGATAAAAACTCGGTTTGAGCTGTAGCCCAAATTTCCATTTTATCTCGCTCAAGTGTTTTGAACTTCTCAAAAAAAACATTGGTATTCCACAAAATAAGACTGACAATCCCCAGCGCAGAGAGGATGATAACCCATCGTATTTCGTTATAAGTGAATTTCAAATGTGATGATTTTTACCTAAAGATACTTTTTATTGTAAAAAGTCCCTAGAAATCTGCTGTTCTAATGTTGATTTCTTACTTTTATAACCCAATTATT